>JAIRZQ010000192.1 GCA_031267135.1 Prevotellaceae bacterium | reverse complement strand
TTCCCATATTTTCCTGTTTGCCCTCCTTAAACTTTATTGCAGATGCTACCCTTAAATCATAATTTATATGCTTGTTTACAGGTTTCAATCTGTTAATTTCCGTAATATATTTCTCTATTACTATTCTATCCGTTATTATTGTATCTTTATTTATTAGTGTATCATAAACAATATTTGCACAGTTTGTAATAGGAATATCCGTTTCAATATATTTAGATATATACCAAAATTTTATAGCTTCGACATCATCGTAATCAATGTTTCTCTTAATGGAAGAACAGGACATTGAAAAGAAAGTAATAATAATTAAAATTGATGTATATTTTATATTACCATTCTGATGTCCAACCTGGTCGCTTCGCTTCTTTTTTTTCATATTCTTGTGTTTTTTGAGCATTTACTTGAGTAGATGTAACTCCTTCTGTTATTACTGGGCTTCCCTTATGATTTGTTCTTGTTACCTGACCTGATTTGATTTCTCCATTTGCACGTGCCGTTTTTTGTTCCGAACCTGTTATTACACGCCTTTCTTCTTTAGTGCCATATTGATTATCGGTTCCATACTGTGCATTTGTTTCATGTTGCACCGGATTTGTTTTTGCATCAACAGCATGGTCGGCTTCATGATCAAATACAGAAGCCGGAGATCTTATTATATTTTCAGCTGTTTTGCTTCCAAGATTAGGATTCCAAAACAGTGTTCCTCCTGTATTATATTGTTCATATTGTGACCCATATTCTGTTTCCATAACATTAATACTTATATCTGTCCTTTCTACTGCTGCTACAGTCGATGCTCCTCCTCCGTTTCTCGCACGCTCGCCATTGCTTTTATTATATTTGTATGCTGTAATAACAGCATTTACAAATGAATTTGAGTGTTGAGCATTTTGTCCGGTAAAAACAAATGATTGTGATTTACCATTGGAATCTTTATACCATATTTTAAGTTCTCTACCATCCGGATCAATATATTTCAGCGGATTATTCGCGCAAAACACGTATGGGCTTAGCTGCGGATATTTTTCAGCCAGCGGGTCGGGCGAAAGCCAGCGGGTGGAATACTCTGCCTGATATGCGTATTCTGTTGTATCCTCTTCCAGAAACTCAACTATTTTGCCGGTTTTAGTGTTCAGCAAAACAGTGCCGATCTGCACTGTTTCCTTATTCGGAAACGTTTCTGCATAACGTCCCCTGCTCAAGGTCAGCGGCTCTTTAAGCCCGTATTCCCTGATAATGTCCTGTCCGTAAAACGAACCTGCTACGGACACAAGCGTTAAAAGTAATGCTGCTCTTTTCATATCTTTTTGTTTTTTAATTTAATAACTGTATTATCCTCTCATATTTACGGTCATGTTCCCTGCGTTCCTTTTCCCTGTTTGCCGCTTCCAGCCATTCCCG
This sequence comes from Prevotellaceae bacterium, assembly GCA_031267135.1. Lineage (GTDB taxonomy): Bacteria > Bacteroidota > Bacteroidia > Bacteroidales > UBA932 > JAIRKV01. The sequence goes on along the minus strand of JAIRZQ010000192.1, from coordinate 8,860 downwards.
GTACGCCGCTTCGGGCATTTCCCTATAGCCGAGTGCGTCTATTTTCCGGTACAGTTCCCTGCTTTCTTCCATCATTTCATAAAGTCGCGGATAGTGTTTTTTTATCGCGCCCATATCCGGCTGCACGCCTGTTTGTTTTACTGCATTCAATACGCACAGCGTCTTGTAGTTCGATTTAATCATTAGCGCTCTCCGGTTTGTTTCGTCGTATTTTAATATCGAATCGGCATAGCGGCTCATAAAGTCGTCGTATCCGTACTTGTGAACATATCCGTCAATCAAGTCTGTCAGGCAGGCAGATACAGTTTCGCGACTGCTTAGCGGGCGCATGTAAAGCCCGCTTTTTATCGCTTCGGCGGTAACAAATCCCGAACCTGTAATAAAGGCATCCGTTGTAAATCTTCCATTCGTCAGTTCCACGTTGTGCCACGAGCCTGTTTCGTCTTTGAATTTTATGTACGAGTGCGATGGCGAACATGCAAGGTACGCTTCGGTTCCTGTTGCCTCGCAGAGTATCAGGTACAGCAGAGGCAGCGAATGGCACTGTCCCGAATGCGTGTATAACAGTTTCGATACAAACATTTTTGTCCAGTCTTCCCGACCCGTTATATCTTCAAAGTCGTATTGCATTGGATATGATTTTACCGATCTTTCACGCAAGGGCAGTTTAATTGTTAATGTATCCGTAATCAGTCTGAAAAACATTACATTTTTAACAGTATTATTATTCCAACTGTATTTATCTTCAATGGCTTTGCTGCGTGCAATGCTTATCAAGTCGTCAATATGCTTGCCGTATTGCCTTTTGTCGAGTTTGCCTTCAAAGTAAGCGTTTTCTACCGTAAATACGGCATCCTTAAGGCTCAGCGGAGTTTTGCCTTTCTGCATGTCGAGTAATGTTTCTGCCGCCTGCCTGTAATATTCGGTTTCCGAAATTGTTTCAAACGATGGCAGTCCGTACGAAATTTCCCGACTTTCGCTCATGATGCGAAGAAATTCCTCATTTCTTCGTGCAGCTTCCATCCTGTCGCATTCGTACTGTTCCATACCGGTATTTTGCTGCCTTTGACCCGGATAGGCGTGATTTTGATTTGTACGCGGTTCCAATCCAAACATATTGCCGTAAGTTGGTATTGCGCTGTAAGGATTTGGCGGCCGGGGCATTTGAGGCACCGGCGATGCGGGGTTGTACTGTGCCGGTAAATTTATGGCATTTGCCTGCAAAATAAACAGTATCAATATTATGTTCTTAAAGTAATTCATTTTTTCTTTTTTTTGAAGATTAAATTAAAATATTGACTTGTCCTTTGATTAGCACCTGTTTACGCATATAAAAAAGCGCGGACAAATTCTTAATTTATTTGTTTTCTGAGGTTCTCAACTACCTAAACTATCAAATAAACAATGTCCACGCCGAAGCGCGAACGTTATTGCGCTTTATTTATGATAGTTTACGAAATTGTTGAGATTTCAGAAAACTCAATACAAGCTAAACGCTTTTTCAATATAATTTTACAATATGCGTAATGTTTACGCTCCTTACTTTACCATAAGCAAAAAATTTATCCGTTTATTTCGCACAAAGTTATAAAATAATTTCTAAATATGAAAAAAACTTCTGAAAAAATACTGACGGTTCTTGAATTTTTTATTTTTTTGTATTTATGAATAATATGATATATATTTCCACGCTTTTCGTGCAGGGTAAATTCAATACAAAATTAATGAAGACCGGAAAAACTGCTTAACTTTGATGCGCCTATAGACAGCTTGTTCAAAAAAATTACATTTAATACTTGAATTTGTAAAGTAATAATTTTTCATCAAAATTCTATCCATATTAAAATTATTTCCTATTTTTGCGTCGATTTATTATAAAAAACAAATGATTAATTATTTTTTTTAGCAAATGAATATAAACAGATTAATAACATTTTTAGATAAGGATGCTTCGCAGTTTACCAAATCGGATCTCATCAGGTTTATTGAGGCAAACGAAATCAGAATACTTAATTTTCGCTGCGTGGGAGCAGACGCGCGATTAAAAACACTAACGTTTGTTATCGACAACAGGCAGCATTTGGATGCAATTCTTACGGCAGGCGAACGTGTTGACGGGTCAAGCCTGTTTCCTTTTATCGAAGCGGGATCAAGCGATTTATACGTAATTCCGCGTTATCGCACGGCATTTGTAAATCCTTTTTCCGATATTCCGGCTCTTGATGTTCTTTGTTCGTATTACGACAAGGATGGCAATCCGCTTGAAATTTCGCCCGAAAATATTTTGCGCAAATCGCAGCAAACATTGCAGGAACGTACAGGATATACGTTTCATGCGATGGGCGAATTGGAATATTACGCAATAAGCGATGATTCGGGACTGTATAAGATAGAAGACCAGCGCGGATATCACGAATCAAGCCCGTTTATAAAATGGAGCGCGTTGCGGACAGAAGCCATGCTTTTGGTTGCGCGTTGCGGAGGACAGTTAAAATACGGACATGCCGAAGTAGGAAATTTCTCGCAGGATGGAAAATTTTACGAACAAAACGAACTTGAATTTTTGCCTTGCGATGCCGAAGATGCAGCAAATCAACTTATAATTGCAAAATGGATTTTGCGTTCGCTAGGCAATAAGTACGGAGCAACCATTTCGTTTGCTCCAAAAATTACCATAGGAAAAGCAGGAAGCGGCATGCATGTACATACGAAACTCGTAAAAGATGGGAAAAACTGCATGAGCAACAGCGGAACTCTTACCGATATTGCAAAAAAAGCAATTGCAGGATATTTGTATCTTGCGCCATCGTTAACAGCGTTTGGAAATACAAATCCTACATCGTATTTTCGCCTTGTTCCGCATCAGGAAGCGCCGACAAATATCTGCTGGGGCGATCGCAACCGTTCGGTTCTGGTGCGCGTACCGCTCGGATGGACAGGTAAAACATCAATGGTGCAGGATTCAAATCCCGGCGAACCTGTCGACAATACCGACTTTTCGCAAAAGCAAACCGTAGAATTTCGCTGTCCCGACAATTCCGCAGATATTCACTTACTGTTTGCAGGCTTGATTGTCGCTGCACGTCATGGCTTGGAAATGCCCGATGGACTTGAATATGCGCAACAGCGTTATGTAGATGTGAATATTTTTGACAGCGCCAATAAGTCCCGCATGCAAACGCTTGAGCAACTCCCCGTTTCGTGTGCCGACTCCGCATTACGATTGCAGCAGCAAGCCGAAATTTACAGAAAATATAATGTTTTTCCGCAAGCGGTAATCGATGGCATTGTGAAGAAATTGAAAAGTTATAACGATGAAAATCTCCGCAGCGAAATATTAAACGACGAAAGTAAAGTTATCGCAATGGTGAATAAATACTTTCATTGCGGATAAAAATGTCATTGAAGAATGTGCGACTGCAATCACTTATTTGCATAAATTTACAGTAAACAAAAAACACAAACCTGTCGATATTTTTAATATACCGACAGGTTTGACTGTTTTTGAATAGTCAGCCGATTAGTCATTCTTTTTTCGTTTCGGCGCTTTTTGAAACATCTGCAGGATAGCCCAGCTTTTTGAACTGTTCTATGATTTTTTCAACATCGGTTTTTGTGTTGTCGTATTTCACTGTTACGGTATTGTCTTTGAGATTTACTTCAACATCTTTTATTCCTTTTTCAAAAGGAATATTTTTTTCGATGCGCTGTTTGCAATGGTCGCCGTGCATGTTTGACACATCAAGTTTGACTTCCAAAATTTTGCTGTTTTTTTTGTCCTGTGCATTTGCAGCAAATGCAAGCGTTAATAATGATAACGCAATGATTAAGATTTTCTTCATAATTTTTATTTTATTAATATTATTATAATAATTAAACATTCAACTGTTTTTATTTAGATGTCGTTTGGTCGGTTTAGTTTAAATCGTATTCCCAAATAGATTTTACGTCCCATCAAAGGGGCATAAATTACCGATGCATCAAATTTATCATCAAAAGGATTTTCGGCATTTATAATGGCTTGCTTTTGCATATAATTGCCAATATTTTCGCAACCCAGATAAATATCCATGTTTTTATATTTTTTTGTTACTTGCGCAAAAAACAGCATGTAGGATTTTGAATGCGTCATGTTCCACGTTTGAGCGGCATAAAAAGGTAAACGACTGCCGCCATTGAGCTGTGCCGTAAAATCAAATCTCCATTTTTCAAATTTTGTGGAATACGACAGATTTACAAGAGCCTTAAATCTGTCAACCAAAGGTTTTTCAACCAAGCCGCGACTCATATCCACCTTTGTTCGATTGTACCGAAACGTGGCAAAAACATTAAACCGCTCAATCGGGTCGATACCGAAATCCGTTTGATAGCTGTCGGAATATGATTTTCCGTTAAGATTGCCTATGCGAATATATTCATCGCTTTCTTCCACATCAACAACAGTCTGATTCTGAAAATCGGTATGAAAATAATCAAAACTTACATATCCGTTTTGATTTTCGCCGACTTTGAAATTTTGAGTAAAACTTGTTCCTAACGTCCATGCTTTTTCCATCTTTATGTTTTCATCGACTACAATTTTTCTGCCTGTTGCAAGTATGCCGATATTGGATGAAATAATAGCAGGCGAATAAAATCCGCGACCCGCAGAAGCTCGAACAGTTGAATTTGCGGCAAAGTTATATCTCAAATGCACTCGCGGAGTAATAAACGTTTCGCTGTACATACTGTTGCGGTCGATACGCAAACCTGCAAGCAAATCAAATTTTTCGTTCGGCTTCAGTGTATATTGAACAAACGCGCCGCTTACATTTTCTGTTCTGTCGCCAGTCCACGAATTTGCAAACTTACTGTCGGTAAACAGTTCACTATAATTATCGTGCAAAAAAGTTATTCCTGCCGTGTAACGATGTTTTTCGGCGCTGTCGAACGCCGATTGCCACAGAATATTTGATAGTATCGAATTTTGCCGTGCATCGTATGTTTTTTTTCCGAAAAAGGAATTTTGCCTGTGATATGCATAGCTTGCAATAAGCGCCAGGCTGCGCGAGCCGCTTTCGTTGAAAGGAATGCCTGCCTTGGCGTAAGTATTAAAATGTTTGTTGCTGATATTCGATACATAAGCATTTGGCATGTCGGCATGTATTTGTCCGCTTTCGCGGCTTTCCGTCAGAAAACGATAGCCAAAATGTACAATTACCTTATCAGCCGAATACAGCCAGCGATTTCCAACGTTTATCTGTTTCCTTTTCGGAGAGTCGATAAATCCGTCACTGTTTTTGTCGTGGGCTTTTGCATCCGTTGCGCCGTGAGCGAATATGATTGTGCTTAATTTTTCGTTCAGATTAAACGCCGATGTAATGTTTGCTTCAAATCTAACATCATCATCGCCGTACAGATTTATAAACAGCGGTTCGCTGTTGTCGGGTTTTCGATGTTCAACGTTTATTTGGCCTGTTATGGCTTCATATCCGTTGAGTACCGATGCCGTTCCTTTTGAAACCTGAATGCTTTCGAGCCATTGCCCGGGCGTAAAGCTCAATCCGTAAGTCGAAGCAATGCCGCGCAAAGTCGGAATGTTTTCGTCGAGCATTTGCACATAAGTTCCTGCAAGTCCGAGCATGCGAATTTGACGGGCGCCCGAAACTGCATCGCTGTAGCCAACCGATACGCTTGCCGAATTTTCAAAACTTTCGGCAAGATTGCAGCACGCCAGTTTTGAAAGTCCTTTCTGCGTAATAACTTCCGTCATTACCGGCGATAATTTTGAAATATAACTGCCTTTTTGATGCGCAACAACATTTGCCTCGCTGAGTAATTGAGATATTTCATATAAAACAAACTCAACTTCTTCGGCTTGAGCCGTAATTTCAAGAGTGTCGCTTGTGTAGCCTATAAACGAAGCAATAAGATTAGCCGTTTCATCGCTAACCCTGGTGATAACGAAATTCCCGTTTTCGTCGGCTGAAACTCCCGCATTTGTATTTTTCCAAAAGACAGAAGCAAAGCCAAGCGGATTTTTGTTTCCTGTGCCGTCGATGGAAAATACTTTCCCTGTTATGTTCTTTTGTGCCTGCGCTTTTTGACCGTACAGCGCAAAAAACACGGATATTATAAAGATATATTTTATATTTTTCATTTTGTATTATGATTTGTTTAAAAAATTAAATTGCTATAAAAATACTATAAATACCAAAACCGTTTTACAGTTTCGGAATGTAAAGCTTTAAAACAAAATCATAAACGTAATTGCCCGGTAAAATATATTAAAGGCGTTTTGCTGTAGACAGGCGGCGGATAAATTATGGTTGAGTTCGCTAAATCGCTGCAAACCAAATTTGTTTCATAAGAAATTATCACATAATTTAATGCCAGAAATATTAATTCCGAAATGTTATCGGCATGTGAACAGTTTTGGTCTTCGGTAATTTTTTGAACAGTTTTCTCGCAACAGTCTTCATCGTCGGATTGCTGTTGTTTCACGGAGTGATGACAGCATTGATGTCCCGCATCCCTGCTTTCGAGACAGTAATCACATTCATTGTTTACAAGCAGCGATACATAGGCAACATTATCGGTTTTGCCCGTGCATACATGACGCACAAAACCGTACGACGCCAAAATGTACGCAACACAAAGAACAAACGACAATATTTTATGCGAAATACTTTTCATTCTTAATATTTAATCAAAGGTACAAAATTTAGTTTAAATTATTAATTTTAACAGGTTAATTTTTGTTAACGAAAATATCGGATAATTCATCGTTACCGGCATAACTAAATAATACATTAGAGAAATGAGCAGACGGTAAGTTTTACCTCCTGAATTATTTAATGAATGGTCAGCAATTAAATAAAAAGGCTCTATAATGAATAGTGCGGGCAGATAATAATATTAATTTCGGATTTGAACCGTCATTCCGACGAAAGTCGATTTTGATGCTCAAAGAGTCAAACTCGATGCTTTGAGAGCTGATTTCGATGCTCAAAGAGTCAAACTCGATGCTTTAAGAGCCGATTTTGATACCAAAAGAGTCAAACTCGATGCTTTGAGAGCCGATTTCGATGCTCAAAGAGTCAAACTCGATGCTTTGAGAGCCTATTTCGATGTTCAAAGAGTCAAACTCGATGCTTTGAGAGCCGATTTCGATGTTCAAAGAGTCAAACTCGATGCTTTGAAAGCCGATTTTGATACCCAAAGAGTCAAATTCGATGCTTTGAGAGCTGATTTTGATGCTCAAAGAGTCAAATTCGATACTTTGAGAGCTGATTTTGATGCTCAAAGAGTCAAACTCGATGCTTTAAAAGTTGATTTTGATACCCTCTGTTCGGCGCAGGCTCTGCCCAATGTCATCAAGTTAAGGAAAAAACCGTTTTTCGTCATTGCGAGGCGGAACGCCGAAGCAATCTATAAAATTACAGATAAAACTTTTTATGGATTGCTTCGCTTCGCTCGCAATGACGGACTTTTGAAAAACAAAAACCTAACAGGTTTTTAAAACCTGTTAGGTTTACTTTGCTGCCTGCGCTGTTGTGAAACGCTATGCCGAACAGAGGATTTATTTTTTACAATGAGAAATTATAAATCTCATTTTACATCTGAAATTTTCCCAAAGTTCGTTGTACCAATCATCTGATGTTTTCAATTCCTCCGAATATGCTTCAAGTGATTTTTTTAATTCATCGGCAAATTTTTCACTGTCAATGGTATGATTTGGCAAATTAATTAAATCTACACATTCACTTTCACTTACGCTTCCTCGTTCTATTTTCCAGCCTCCTTTAGTTTCGCCCTGATGCAAAATGCCGCAACGGATATTATGATAAAAGTCTATTTTTTGAAATTCTTTATGTTCTTTAAAAATTTTATCATCCTTAAAAAATATTTTAAATAAACATTCCGACTGTCCTTTACTATCTCCCAAGCCTTCTTTAAATGACTGTAAAGTTTCGATAAGCAGGCAGCAATTTGCCATTATTGCAAAACCGTTTTTATATTCGTCATTATTGTATTTAAACGGCTTCAAATAACGGGCATATAACCGCTGACATACAAATTCGGCTAACTTTTCTTTATTTTTTTCTTCAACGTATTTCAAATATTCTTTGATTGTTATTTCTTTTAATTCACCATTATCATACCATCTTGCTAATATGGTGTCTTCTGTTCCTGTTTTTTTTGATGTTTTTGTATTCATAACTTCTTTATTTTTAAAATTTTTACCAATAATTAACATACCAACCTTTATTTTCTGCAATACTTATATTGCAACTATCGAAGCCGGGATTTTCCCAACATCTTATCATCGCATCATCTGCCGCTGTTCGTACGGGCAAGCTTGTAAACAGCGAATTTAATGCCGTTGCGCTTAATCGATTACCGTTACAATTTAAACTTTTCAGATTTATGCAACCGATTAAATTTAATTCTGTTAAATCGGTTTTCTCAATACTTAACTGTTCCAATGATTCCGCCTTGTTTATCTCAAATACGGTAAGTCCACTAGTACTTAATCCACCAATCTCTTTTAATTTTGGGCAGTTGCCAAATCTTAATTCACGAATATCACAATTATAAGAAGACTCGTAATACCTTATAACTCCGATTTCAGTTAAATCTTCGGTATTTATGGATATGGTCTGAAAGTTTGTTGCATTTTCGTACTCGTGCGGAAATTCCTGTCTAACGCCGTTAGGAGTTATTTCTTCTTTCTGTCCATCGCCCCAGTCAATAGTAAGCTTTTTTGCAGTGGCATAAAAAACTATTTTTTTACCGCTGCTGCCGGCATATCCTTTTATTTGAACCTGCCCTGCCTTCAAATCGCCTGCGGGAGGATTGCCGTTGCCGCCTCCCGGCT
>JAIRZQ010000144.1 GCA_031267135.1 Prevotellaceae bacterium | reverse complement strand
TGACCAAATTTTTGCTTTGACAGTGAGGACACTGAATTGACATCGTGTGTATCATTGTATATGTTTTTTTACTGCAAAGATACTAATTTATTCTGATAATTTAAGACACTACCAAAATTTTATGTGCCTTGCGACCTACTCTATGTATTTTTAAAATCTGTAAGTAACTCCTGCCGAAACAATAAATCCCGGCACCTGATAGCGACTGTAAATATCGTATTTTTGATTTAATATATTCGACAAATTTCCAAATACCGAAAAACTGTTTGTAATGAGATATTCTGCACCTATGCTCAAATCGAACACATCTTTCAGCTTGCGGGATGTTACAGATGGCAAAACAACCGGATTATCTGTTATGAAAAAATTATCAACAGCATAACGTTTGAGCAGGGCGCGAAAATCAGCAGTAAAGACCAAATCGTACGAAATCTTGTAGCGCAAGTTAAGGTTGCCTTCGATTGTCGGCTTATGCCATGCGTGTTCAATTGCGACATTTTCTCCGTTTTTCAAATTATATTTATTATAAACAGCCTTTGCATAAACCGAAAATAAATCGTCATTATACGACAACTCTGCTCCTATGCTTACTTTGTATCCTTCTGCATATTGCACATAGAAGTTTTTGTAATCATGATAAAATCTACTATTCATTGGAGGCAGAGGCAGGATGGGCAGTGTCATCAAATAATTTGTTATTACGTTATTTTCATATAATGGTAAATATTCAAGTTTTGAATATGAAGTAAAAACATTATAAGAAAAAGATTCTATATCGCCCTTTATCGAAAATACTCCGATTAACTTGTAGTTGGTATTTTTGAATACAGGATTTGAAAAATATGTAAATCCGATACCATTTCCGACTTGTTCTATCATATTTCCAAAAGACAGGTAATTATTTTCCAATGCAAATTTACGAAAACTGTTTACTTCGGTTTCGCCTTTTATTTCTATTGAAGGAGTGAAATAATCGTGAATCTTGTACGATGCCGAAACGGCGGGATAAATGCGGTGTTTTATCTTGTCGTTGTAACTGTCCAAGAGATATTGTACTCCGAGTTTTACCGAAAGATAATCTTCATTGTAACTCCACGAAGGTAAAGCGCTCAACAGAATGTTATTGCCTGCGGTATCAAGCGCCCTGTTGCGATTGTACAGTGCCACACGCGCTGCTATCGACACCGATTGGATATCGTCGTAGCGGTCGGCTCCAAGCAGACCCGAAAGCGCAAAGGCGTTTTCTTTCATTGTTGCGCTGTTTACATTTTCGTGCTTGTCGCGTGCATTGAAAAGTTGATATGATGCGCCGAATGAATAAAACACTTCGCCTGCATCTTTGTCGGATTTCCAAAGAAGATTTCCGTTAAACAGATTCATTGCCCGTTTGTCATTTTCTTCAGGAAAATAAATCTGTACAATATCAGGGTCGAAACCATACAAATACAAATCGCGGCGCGAATAGTCGACATTGAGTGTAACGGTTGAGCCATCGAGGAAAAATTTGGAAAAAATTCCCAAATCATTGTTCATAAAGTCGCTTTTCACCTTTTTGGAGTATTGCTTGCCTTCGAGTTTCGTTTTTCCGAAAAACGAGCGGTGATTTGCATAAAAACCAACCAAAACCGTTTCGGTATTTTTGTTGCTTATGTAAAAATCAAGCAGCGGCGAAATTTGATAACCCATGCCTGCTCTGACATATCCGAGTCCGGGCAGGGAGTTTTCGCCGTCTATAATTTTTGCAGACGAAATAGGTGCAAGTCCGAAATTTCCGGGCGATGATTTTGGAAATATCGAATAACTGAAAGCATCGCGAACATTCGATGAGTCGGCGGTAATTGTCGGTTCGTACCAGATTTTTTGAGCATCCATAACCGAAGGGTCGTAGTTGCGCGTAACTTCAACATCTTTGTTGACTTGAGCTGCAAGCGAAATAGCAAATCCGCTCAAAGTAAGTATTAACAATATTTTTTTCATAATATTTTTTATTTAATCCTGTTTATCCTTCAATTTTTTTAAGGTTCCGAGAGTTTCTTTTGCTTCATCAAAGACTCCGTCATCCGTTTTTTTGTAATTTTCGATTATGCTGTTAAGCGTAGCTTCTGCCTGAAAATAGTCTTTCCTGTCAATATAAATATTTGCAAGTACAATAAAACTGCGTGCAAGCCACTCGCCATGAAAAGATTTAGATGCATTAAAGTCCAAAGCCATTTTTTCGGCTTCGGCGGCTTTTCCCGTTTGGTACAGATAGTCGATTATACCGTAAGTAGCCTCTGCGCCTTCGATTGTTTTGGGATTTTGCGCCAGAATTTTAAAAACAGTTACGGCTTCATCGTCTCTGTCGAGTTCTTTCAAAGCATGAGCCTTTGTTATAAGGGCTTCGCGTTTATTTTCGTCGCTGAGTGTAGTCAATGCATAATATTTTGTAGCCATTTCGACTGTTTGCGGGTAATTTTTAATTTTATAATACGCTCGCATTGCAAACAGTAAGGCTTCTTTCACATCATCGTCATCTTTCGATTCTACAGCAACGCGTGCAAACGATTGCGCCGCCGCCTCAAAATCTTCAACGAGATACTTTGAACGTGCATACCGGTTCAAAATATTTTGCGGCAATCCGTCCACTGTCGGGATGTTGATTAAATCTTTGAACATATCGGCAGCTTCAGCGTACTTCTGGTTTCGATAATAACAGTCGCCTGTGTAATATTTTGCAAGCAAATAACTGTTTCCGTTTGGGAAATCTTTCATATACTGTTGCAGTGAAATTGTAGAATTATTGCAGTCGCCAAGAAGATATTGGCGTTCGGCTGCCGCAAACGAAAGCGAATCGCGGTTGTTGTCTGTTACCGAAATCTTTTTTTTGTCGGCATACATAAAAAAATCATTTATTTTTCCCATGTTAACATAAATGTCCTTAATTCCTGCCAATGCAGTTTTGGCTTCCGGCGAGTTCGGATATTCATCAATAACTTTTTTGTAATACATCAGAGCTTCATCGTTTTTGTCATCATTGATACAGATAAGTCCAAGTTCTATCAGCGCCTGACAATAATAAGACGTTTTGCCGTATCTGTTCAATATTGCCTTGAAATCTTTTTCGGCATTTGCATAATCCTGTTTTTGAACATACATTCTGCCCGATTCGAAATAAGCGGCGGCGGCATATTGCGAATTCGGATATTGTGAAATAATTGTCGAAAGCAATTTGCGCTTCTTTGCGTTATCGTTGAGCAAACCTGCCGACAATGCATTTTGATATAGTGAATAGTCGGGATTTGATAATTTAATTTCGTAAGCGCGCTCATAATTTTCGCTTGCTTTTTTGAAATCGCGCTGCTTGAATTTGCAGTCGCCAATACGGTTATAGCAATCTGCGACATAAACATTTTTCGAGTTTCCTGCGAGGTTTAAATATTTTGTAAACCACGATACAGCCTCATTGATATTTTTTTCGTCGAGTTCGCAATAGCCAAGCGTATAGTGAGCCATCCTGTATTCGTTTGTGTTTCTGGTAACGTTTGTATTTATGAAGCTTTTTAATCCTGCCTTTGCCGATACATAGTCTTTTTGACTGTATTGAATTTCGGCTTTCCAGTATTTTGCAAGGCTTGCAATAGCTGCATCGTATTTTGCAAATTTTAAAGACGAATCGAAATGCCGAAGCGCTTCGTTTGGTTTTTTTGCTTTAAATTCTTCAAGTCCTGCATAATATGTTGCTTTTTGAAGATTTGCATAATCGCTTTCGGTAGGATTTGGCGTATTCTCTATCAAGGCGATAGCTTCGTCGAAACGTTTCTCGGATATGTATGTATTCATCAAAAAGGTTCGTATTTGCGGGTCGTTTGATTTCGATTTGTTTTCTTTCAGAAAATCGCTCATCGGTTTTGTATCTCCTTTGAGTTCCAACGCCAGCTTGGCATAATTGAACCTTGCATCGGCGGTTGTTTCTTCGTCGAAATTCATTTTGCCTGCGCGTTCAAACATTGGCATGGCTTTATCTTTCTTATTGCTGCTTGCATAAATACCGCCCAGCAGATATAATGTTTTCTGACTCAGCGTATCATCTTTTATTGCTATGCGCTGTAATGTTTGCGCTGCCCTGTCGTAATTCTGCTGCTCGAAATCAATATAAGCCATTAAATAATAATCAGCAGCGGATATTTTGCCGCGAGCGGTAGCCGAATTTTCGTATTTATCAAAATATTCACGCGCTTTTGCATAATCATTTTTCGATAAATAAGATTCTGCAACAACTCTTGCAACTTCGCCCTGACGCTGCTTTGCGGCTTTTTCGTAAAATGCTGTTCCTTCGTCTATTACCTTGTCGTATTCTTTCCGGTAAAAATAGATTTGCAAAATATAATAAGGTACTATTGCAGCGTAGTCGTTATCATTTTTAAGATTAAGAAAACTTTCGAGAGCGGCGGCGTATTTTTTTTGTTCGTACAGTGTATGGGCGTAATAATATTCGGCTTGTGAAGCAAAGCGCGTGTGAATATTGTTTTTTACATTTGCGAAATACTGTAAAGCTTCATCGGTATTACCCGATTTAAGAAATGTCTGACCGTATTTAAAATCAAATTCACCCTGTTCGCCCGGAGTAAGTTCGCTTCGCTTTACCTGCTGAAAATATTTTGCAGCATCTCGATACGAATTTTTTACGTCATAATAATAAATTCCGAGTTCAAACATCAAATCGTTACGCAGTCTGCTGTCGGGATATTTATTAATAAATGCCTGCGCAATAATTTCAGCGTTCGACTGCTTGAGTTTCAACGCGCACATGGCATTGTAATAATCAATGTTTGATAATTTTGTTTGATCGGTAGCTGAAGTAGAGGCGCGCTCCTGTAAAAATAACTGTTGCGCTTCAACGTAAACGCCTTTATTGTAAAGATCTATGGCTTTATTATAGCTGCTTTGCGCATTTGCCGAAAAACATGCTGTTGTCGATGTAAAAACAAGCAATGCAAATTTCAATAATTTTAATTTCATACAGTATCAATTTAATAAATAAAACTCTATAAATCTTTAATAATAAAAATTATTAAAAATTGTTTGTGCGCTTTATTAAAGCAAAATTATAAATATTTTCAATATCAGCGAAAAATTAACCGGTTTACCGCATGTTAAATTATCGAAAAATATAAATACGGTCGCATTGAACTTATGCATTCATTCGTTACGAACAAAGTTCAGGCTATCATTTGCTATTGTTGCGAAAAGACAACAGAAGCTATTTTTTCATTATTTCTTCAATTTCTTCAACGGTTACGGGAATTCGCTTTTTGCCCAGCAGCCGGCATCCGTTTTCGGTAACAAGTAAATCATCTTCAATGCGAATGCCGCTTACATCCATGTATTCGCTTACTTTTCCGTAATTGATAAAATCCTTGTTAATTTTTTCGCTTTGCCATTTAGCAATAAGTTCGGGAATAAAATAAATTCCCGGCTCATCGGTAACTACAAAATTTTTCTGCAATCGGCGTCCCATTCTCAACGCCGATGTTCCGAACTGAGATGAACGTACAATTTCGTCATCGTATCCAACATAATTTTCACCGAGATTTTCCATGTCATGAACATCAAGCCCCATCATGTGTCCGAGTCCGTGCGGCAAGAAAAGAGCATGTGCGCCGTTTTCTACGGCATCGTCAACATTTCCGTACATTATGCCCAGGTCGCACAAGCCGCGCGTTATGATTTTTGCTATTTCCAGATGTATGCTTTTATAAGTTACATCGGGTTTTGCGAGTTCTATGGCTTTACTGTTTGCTTCAAGCACGATGCTGTAAATGTCTTTTTGCTTCTGTGTGAATTTCCCGTTTACGGGTATTGTCCGCGTAAAGTCAGAACAGTAATTCATTTCGTTTTCGGCTCCCGCATCTGTTATCAACATTCTGTTTTCGGCGAGCCTTTGGCTGTGATCGTGGTTATGTAACGTATGTACGTTTTGCGATAATATTACGGGAAACGAGATGTATCCGTTGCTTGCCATTGTGATTCCTTCAATTGTTCCTGCCAGTTCATATTCCATTAATCCCGGCTTGCACATTTTCATTACTGCGGTATGCATTTTATAGCCAATGTTACAGGCTTTTTCTATTTCTTCTATTTCATATTCATCTTTTGCCGAGCGCATTTCTACCACTGCCTTTATGAACTTTTGCGAAACATAGTTTCTTATATGCTTTGACTTGATGCCCAAAAGCGTTGATAACATTTCAGCGTTATCCTGACGATATTGAGGTAAAAAGTGAATTTTGCGTCCCAAGCGCACGGCATTGTTGATTGATGTAAAAAGGTCTTTGAGCTGATATACCGAATTTACACCTGCACGCGCTCCTTTTTCCCTTACCGATTCTTGCGGTCCCATCCATATTATGTCGTCTATATCGACATCGTTCATATATAAGCATTCGATATCTTTTTCAATATCAATTACAGCAGCGCAATCGGGATAATTGATTCCCCAGTAATATAAAAATGTGCTGTCCTGGCGAAATCTGTAAGCATTGGACGGATAATTCATTGGCGATTCACCGTTTCCTATAAACAGTAATAATCCCGTACGAAACATTTTTCGCAATGTGTTTCTTCTTTCTACGTAAACCTTTGTATCAAACATTGTTCTGTACTTTTAAATTAGTTGTTATTTTAAAATTAAAGTATCCTGTAAAAGTAAAATTCTATGTAAAAATGATAAAAATATACTTTTTAAAACTTTCATTTATTGAAGCAAAGATACGAAATAAATATTTATTTTTATATATAATATTACAAAAAAAGTTGAAAATGTTTTTAATTTAAGTTAATTTAATTATTTTGTAAATTTAAAAGCAAAAAGTTAAGTATTCGGAGTAAAATTCAGGCTAAAAGTTTTTCAAAGTTCTACTTTATGTTTTTGCCTGTTGTAATTGTACCGACAAGCAAAGCGTATTTGCATTTGTAAAGCCGGCTCCATTTGACGAAACCTGATTTGAGATGTTCATCTTTTTTAAAAAAACTTGACAATTCATATCTTTGTTTTTCATGCTTGAAAAATATATCATACTCAGTGAAAATGCCGCTATTATTTAAAAATTGTAAGCAGTTTTTAAAATATTTATCATCACATTAATTGCATTATAAGATTTTTTATTACCTTTGCGCCCAATTTTTAATAAACGTTTGTTTAGTATTTTCTTGATAAAATTCTATAAGGCTTGTCGCCTTTCGCTTTTGTGGGATTACACGTTTTGAATAATAACAAATTTAATTATATAAATCAAAACTTATAATATTTAAATTATATAAGAAGAATCTTCGAGCCGATACAAAAATCAAGCGTGTAAACACTATTTTTTATGACAACTTTTGAAAATTTGGGATTACGCAGTGAAATAATTACTGCGGTTGACTGTTTAGGTTTTGAAAATCCCATGCCTGTACAGGAACAGGTAATTCCGTTCGTGATGAACGAAAATCGCGATTTAATCGCACTGGCGCAAACAGGAACAGGAAAAACGGCTGCATTCGGTTTGCCTCTGTTAAACCTTATTGATAACGAAAAAAAACAAATTCAGGCTTTAATACTGTCGCCGACACGTGAATTATGCATTCAAATTTCAAATGATTTGAAAAATTATTCGCAATACATGCCGGGTACAAAAATCGTTCCTGTTTACGGAGGCGAAAATATTGTATTGCAAATAAGACAGCTAACCGAACAGCCGCAAATACTTGTTGCAACGCCGGGACGGCTGATAGATCTTATCAAAAGAAAAAAAATTAAACTCGACAGTGTTAAATTTCTGGTTCTCGACGAAGCCGACGAAATGCTCAACATGGGCTTTCAGGAAGATTTGGAAACAATTCTGCAAAACGTTCCGGGAGAACGGCGCACATTGCTTTTTTCGGCAACAATGCCCAAAGAAATCGAACACATAGCGCAAAAATACATGAGCGAATCAAAATCAATTTCAATAGGGATACGCAATTCAGGCAGCGATAACGTCGAGCATGTTTATTATACGGTACAGGCATCAAACCGCTATATGGCGCTCAAGCGTATTGTTGACATAAATCCTGATATTTACGGAATTGTATTTTGCCGCACACGGCAGGAAACAAAGGAAGTTGCCGAAAAACTTATGCGCGACGGGTACAATGCCGATGCTCTTCACGGCGATTTAAGCCAGCCGCAGCGCGATTCTGTGATGAACAAGTTTCGTATTCGTAATCTTCAAATACTTGTTGCAACCGATGTGGCAGCTCGCGGACTGGATGTAAACGACCTTACTCATATTATAAATTATAATCTTCCCGATGATGTTGAAATTTATACTCATCGCAGCGGGCGAACAGGGCGAGCCAATAAAAAAGGCATTTCGATTTCGATAATTCATTCGCGCGAGCATAACCGTATTCGTGAAATAGAACGCATGGTTAAAAAAACATTTAAGAAAGAAAATGTACCTTCGGGCTTGGATATTTGCAAACGTCAACTTTTTTACATGATAGAACGGATGGAGCATGTACAGGTAAACGATGAACAAATCGACCAGTTTCTTCCTCATGTATTCAAAAAACTCGAATATCTTCAAAAGGAAGACATTATCAGACGCTTTGTTTCGCTTGAATTTAACAGATTTCTTGATTATTACAAAAATGCAGCCGATTTGAATATTCCCGACAAGCCAAGTCGCAGCGAAGAACATAAATCACGCAATGAACGTACTCGTGCAAATCGTAGAAGTAATGAAAAAACCTCAAAACGCGGACAGCGCATACGGATGAAAATAAATTTC
This sequence comes from Prevotellaceae bacterium, assembly GCA_031267135.1. Taxonomy (GTDB): domain Bacteria; phylum Bacteroidota; class Bacteroidia; order Bacteroidales; family UBA932; genus JAIRKV01. The sequence continues at coordinate 8,148 of JAIRZQ010000144.1, read as the reverse complement.
GGAGACAGACAGAATGCATCACCCCGTTCGGTTTTAGGACTTATAAATGACATAACCAACGACAAATCAATAAATATAAGCAATATTGAAATATCAGGCAAGTTTACATTTTTCGATGTATTTGCCGACCAGTCGGAGCAACTTATAAATGCTTTTTACAGAAACAACAGAACTCCGTTTGTCGTTGATACTGTAAAAGAAGGTAAGCGGCAAAGAAATCACAGTGATGAAAATAATTTTTATGAAAATACCCGTAAAAATACAAGATCGATAAAATCGCAAAACAATAACGGTAAACGCAACAGAAAAAAAACCGGTAAAAGCAGGCGTTTTTAATAACCTGTTAGAATTCGCTTGTAAAATAGAATTTTATATCGCCGAAGTTGCTTTGTGCCGACTGTAGTGCAAATGCAGTGTCGGCAAGGTAAACGTTGCGTCCGTGCTTGTCGGTTGCCATGTGGGTATGCTTGCGTTTCATGAAATCGTCAAGCTGTGCGGCATTGTCGCTTTTTATCCAGCAGGCTTTGTAAAGATGAAGAGGTTCATATTTGCACCTTGCTCCGTATTCGTGTTCGAGTCGATACTGAATAACATCAAACTGAAGCATTCCGACAACTCCTATAATTTTGCGTCCGTTAAACCTGCTCGTAAAAAGCTGGGCAACGCCTTCGTCCATCAAGTGGTCGATACCTTTTGCAAGCTGCTTGAATTTCATTGGATCTGCATTTTCGATGTAACGAAAATTTTCGGGAGAAAAACTCGGAATACCTTTAAAATTAATTATCTCGCTTTCGGTTACTGTGTCTCCTATTTTGAAATTTCCCGTATCGTGCAAACCGACAATGTCGCCGGGAAAAGCAAAATCTATAACTGTTTTTTTATCTGCCATAAATGTATTAGGCGACGAAAATTTTAACTGTTTTCCTAATGCAACGTGAGTATATGCTTTGTTGCGCTCGAAAATGCCGGAACATATTTTTAAAAAAGCTATTCTGTCGCGATGATTAGGATCCATATTTGCATGAATTTTGAACACAAATCCTGTCATTTTTTCTTCAAAAGGGTCAACTTCTCTAATATCCGTAAGCGTTTTTTGCGGATGCGGGGCTATTTTTATAAAACAATCAAGCAATTCTTTTATGCCAAAATTATTTACCGCGCTTCCGAAAAATACAGGAGCAACTTTGGCTTGAAGATACTCATCAATATCAAAATCTGTATAAACGCCATCTAACAGTTCAACATCATTACGAAGTTTTTCGGTATCATCGCCAATATATTTTTCAAGTTCGACAGATGTCAAATCTGTAAATTCAACAGTTTTAAAATCAAGTGTTTGTTTATTTTCCGAATAAAATAAGTTCAGTTTTCTGTCGAAAAGATTATATACGCCTTTGAAATGGCTTCCCATATTGATGGGAAACGTCAAAGGGTGAACTTTTATTTGCAGCTGTTTTTCTATTTCATCAAGCAAGTCGAAAGGATCTTTGCTTTCGCGGTCGAGTTTGTTTATAAAAACAATTACCGGAATTTTTCTCATTCTGCATACATTCATAAGTTTTAATGTTTGCGTTTCCACTCCTTTCGCTCCGTCAATCACAATGATTACGCTGTCAACGGCAGAAAGGGTACGGTAAGTATCTTCGGCAAAATCCTCGTGTCCGGGAGTGTCGAGAATATTTATTTTAATGCCGTGATATTCAAATTGCATTACAGCCGTAGCAACAGAAATTCCGCGCTGTCGTTCGATTTCCATAAAATCGGATGTTGCCGTTTTCCTAATTTTATTTGAACGCACAGCGCCTGCAGTATGAATAGCGCCACCAAACAGCAAAAGTTTTTCCGTTAATGTTGTTTTTCCTGCATCGGGATGCGCTATTACCGCAAAAGTCCGACGACGTTTAATTTCCGACTGTAAATCCATTATTAAAATATTGAGGTGCAAAGGTACAAATAAAGTTATAAAATCTATGAAATTACATTCATAAACCTTTTGTAAACTTGACCAAACATACTGTTTTCAAATTATTTATTGTTTGTTGCAATTCCTTATTAACAAATAACTTAAAATCATTAAAGAGTGATTATGTAAATTATTCTTTAAATAATTCCGAATAAAATCAATTCATTATATTCATTTCTAATGAAAAATAAGTAATCATCTTTTTGCAGTGATACGTGATTTTAGCGGTTTTTTTTATTTTAGCATTATTTCATCAATTATTGTTCCAATATTGTAACAAAATATTTAACTTTGCAAATAATTAAAGCATAAGGCATGCAAACTATAGAAATAAAAACAGCTGCAGGCAAACGTTCAAAAATATTTATTGGCGAAGATTTTATCAAGTTTCAAGACTATTTGCCTGTTAGAAAGGCAATTCTTATAATCGATGAAAATATTTTTGCTTTATACGGCAGTTTTTTCAAAAATTTTCAATGTATAAAAATACAGGCAAGCGAAAGCAATAAAACGCTTAAAACCGTCGAGAATATAATTTTAAAACTGGTTGAGTATCAAATCGACAGAGCGGCATTTATTGTGGGAGTTGGCGGAGGAATTACCTGCGATATTGCAGGATTTACAGCATCTGTTTATACGCGCGGACTGCCGTTCGGATTTATTTCAACATCGCTGCTCTCGCAGGCAGATGCTTCGGTTGGAGGGAAAAACGGAATAAATTTTTGCGGTTTAAAAAACATGATAGGAACTTTTAATCAGCCCGAATTTGTGATTTGTGATACAAATATGCTTGATACTCTTCCTCAAAAAGAATTTCTCTGCGGATTGAGCGAAATTATTAAAATTGCTCTCATAAAAGATGCCGGCATGTTTAATTTTATTGAAAATAAATCAAATGATATTCTAAAACGCAATAAGACAGTTTTGCAAAAACTTATTACAAAGTCAATACAGCACAAAGCCGATATTGTCGTTCGTGATGAATTTGAAAAAGGCGAGCGGCGAATTTTGAATTTCGGACATACGCTTGCCCATGCAATTGAAGCAAATGACTGTATTCCGCATGGATTTGCCGTAAGTATCGGAATAATGTTTGCTGCGAAAATCTCAAAATATTTCGGTTTGATTTCAAGCGATATTATTGACAGCATTGAACATCTGCTTGTACGGCTTGGCTTGCCCTGCCACACGGATATTGATGACGGATTACTGTTAAATGCCGTTATTGCCGACAAGAAAAAAAATGATGATGAAATAAATTTTGTGTTATTGGACGGAGAAATTGGAAAAGCAACCGAAAAGAGCATAAAAATCAACACTTTTAAAACGTTAATTTCAGCTTTCAAATAATTTATGATTTGTGTAAGCATCATAGAACAGGATATTGATAAGTGCATTGAGATATTAAAACAGTGCGAAATGGCAGAGTTGCGTTTGGACAAAATACAGCCTGATATTACAGAATTAAAAAAGCTTTTGTCATTCGAGATTCCGATAATTGCAACCTGCCGTGCAGGAATTTACGCTAATGACAAACGGCAGGAATTGTTGACGGCGGCAATAGAAAACGGAGCCGGCTATGTTGATATTGAACTCGAATCGGATGAAAATTATTGTAAAGTGCTTACCAATGCTGCTCATTATTATAACTGTAAAATAATAATATCATATCATAATTTTAACGAAACGCCTGATATTGAAACACTGAAAAGTATTGTTGTACGTGCAAAAGCGCTTAATCCCGACTTAATTAAAATTGTAACTTACGCACAAACGGATGATGATAATTCATCAGTTCTTTCGCTGTATCAAAACGAAAAGCAAATCGTAGCATTTGCAATGGGCGAATCTGGAAAGGAATCGCGTATAAAAAGTTTAATGCTTGGTTCTCCGTTTATTTATGCAGCTTACGAAAAGGGATGCGAATCGGCGGCAGGTCAGACGACAGTGGATGAACTGAAAAAAATACTTAAGCAATGAAAAAATTTGCGCTTGTCGGAAAACCGATAGCCCACAGTAAAAGCCCTGCTTTGTTCAGAGCGGCATACGGCGATTGCAGTTATGAATATTCACTGATCGAAACCGCTGATGTTAAGTATGTGGAAAGTCTTTTACGAAGTAACATATTGTGCGGCGTAAACGTTACAATACCCATAAAAATGAAAATATTGACTGTTGTTGACGAAATGGACGAAACAGTCGAAATTACAGGAGCGGCAAATGTGATTGTTATTCACGCCGACAATAAATTGAAAGCATACAATACTGATTATTTGGGCGTATTGCAAACATTGACCGACTTTGACGTCAATGTTGCAGGCAAAGAATGTTTGGTTGTCGGCGCAGGAGGAGCAGGAAGAACTGTTGCCTTTGCCTTGCACAGGCTTGGAGCAAAGATTACCGTAGCTAATCGAACACCGGACAGGGCAGGAAGTCTTGTCGAAAAAATAAATTGCAATGTAATAAATATCGACGAAATCAGTGATAATCTTTCAAACAAAAAAATGATTGTAAATGCCTTGCCTGCAAATATTAACGTAATTGATGAAAAATATTTGAATTCGCAGCAGATTATTTTTGATGCTTCTCCCCGGCAATCCGATTTATTAACAAAAGCGCAGTCGAAAGGATGTAAATGTATTGATGGCAGATTTTGGTTGCTGCATCAGGGTATTGCAGCATATAAGATTTTTACGCGGCAGCAGCCCGATGTTGTTTCGATGCGTAAAATATTAAATTTATAACCATGCGGGTAGAGTTAAATCCATGTAAAATAGAAGGAAATATTTATGCGCCTGTTTCGAAAAGCATGCTGATACGGGCGTTGGCAGCTGCAGCTTTATGTAAAGGAACGACAATTATCAAAGGCGTTACCGACTTGTGCGATGATGCCGCAGTTGCGGTAAACATAATAAAATCGCTTGGAGCGGAAATAAAAACAGATAAAAACGAAATGCGGATAACAAACAAACCTATAAACAGAATAACAGATTTATATTGTGGAGAATCGGCATTATGCGCAAGGATATTTGCTCCTGTTGTCGGCTTTTTTTCAGACGACTTTGAGGTATCGGGCAAAAATTCTCTTTTGAAACGAAATATCGGAGATTTGGCGCAATCTCTGAATTTACTTGGACTGCAGTGCAGCAACGAAAAATATTTACCTTTACGGATAAAAGGCAAATTAAGAAGCGGGAAAATAAAAATAGATGCAGGCGCTACGTCGCAAACGCTTTCGGGCTTATTGATGGTATTGCCGCTTTGTGAAGGAAATTCGGTTGTAGTTGTAGAAAATTTGCACAGCAAACCTTATATTGATTTGACAATAAGCATCTTGCAACTGTTTGGAATAAAAATCATCAACGAAAGTTATAAGTGTTTTTTCATCGAGGGAAATCAAGGTTATCAAGCCTGCACAATGAGCGTTGAAGGCGATTGGAGCGGAGCATCGTGCCTGCTTACAGCTGCGGCGACACGTGGCAGCATTACTGTTGAAAATCTGAATTACAAATCTGCGCAGGCTGATGCAGCAATAGTTGATGTATTGCGACTTTGCGGCGCCAGTGTTATGGCTGATGAAAATAAAATTATTGTCGAAAAAAAACAGCTCAACTCATTTGAATTTGATGCAACCGATTGTCCCGATTTGTTTCCGGCTATTGTTGCCCTGTCGGCAAACTGTAGAGGCGTAAGCGTGATAAAAGGCGCACTGCGACTGCAAAACAAGGAAAGCGACAGGGCAAAGGTTTTGCAGCGTGAATTTGCCAAACTTAACGTAAAAATAGAACTGGAAGGCGATATAATGTACATTGTCGGAAATTCCGCAGGTTCTGCCATAGTTGATGCGCACAGCGATCACAGAATTGCCATGTCGCTGGCTGCTGCATCTGTGAACGCTAAAGGAAATATAATTGTCGAAAATGCCGAATGTGTAACAAAGTCATATCCTGACTTTTGGAAAGATTTTTTTAATTGCTGCAAATTGTAAAACAAACTTAACAGTCAAGTTTATCATAGGACTATTCAGACAACAGTCAAAAATTGCATTTTTCGACATAAATAGATGCGATTTTTTTATTATCGACATGCTTTGGTGCTGTAAATATTGTGTTTCTGTCAAAAAAGCGCCGAAAAAAATAAATTCAAGCTATGGAACGTCATGTGGTCTACTATTAACCTGAGTTTTGGATAAAAAAAATTCAAAAAAAGTTGCATTTGATACTTGAATCTGCATATTTGTTCAATTTGTTAATTTTTATTATTTTTGCAAATAATTTTTATGATGACAAAATTTTCAAAAAATCTGAAAGAATTATTTTCGTTTACTCGCAATGAACGGATTGCGGTAGCTGTGCTTTTTGCAATTTTAATGATTGTATTTTTGTATCCGTATATCGCTCCAAAACCTGATATTAATGATGATGGCTTTGAGGATTTTAAATTACTGGTAGATGAGTTTGAAAACGGCAAAGCCGAATCGGAAACTGCGGAACAGGCAGCAAAAGCAAAAGACAGTCAGCAGCAAAAACAGAAAAAACAGACTGAAACCTTTGATTTTGACCCGAATACGGCAGATGAAAATACCTTTGTGAGATTGGGATTTTCGCAAAAACAGGCTGCAGTAATTATTAATTATCGCAACAAAGGTGGAAAATTCAAAACAGCGGATGATTTCAAAAAAATGTATGTTGTTGATGATAAAAACTTTGAAAGACTGCAACCTTACATCAAAATAAAATTGCAGGCGGATAAATCTACAGAAAACAAAGAAAAGCCTGACTATTCAACTCATAATAATACAACAGCAGCGCGAACATATATTTTTGTTGAAATTAATTCTGCCGATACTGCGGAATTGAAAAAACTGCACGGAATAGGTTCGTATTATGCCCATCTTATTGTTGATTACCGTAACAAACTCGGAGGTTTTGCAAATATTAACCAGCTGAAAGAAATTCGGCGAATGGACGACGAGCGTATTCAGATGTTTGCAAATCAGGTAAAAATTGATACGCTACTTATAAATAAGTTCAATATTAACACATTAACGGTAAAGGAACTTTCACAGCATCCTTACATCAACAGTTATACTGCACACGGAATAGCACAGTATCGCGATTTTGCAGGAAAAATTGAAAATTTACAGCAACTCGTAAAAGAAAAAATACTCACTACCGAACAAGCCGAAAAACTAAAATATTATGTTGAGTTTTAAATATTCAGTCATTTCCTGCGAACGGCGCAAAACCATACAATAGCAGCAAACGGGCAAGAAAAAACACAAAAATAAATACGCCAAATATTTCAGGTAAATATTTTCGGCATTGCTAATTATATATATATTTTGCAATATGCGATTATAAATATTTGATATTCAAAATGTATTGTTCCTCACAAATATCAAAAACTATACTTAATTAGCAATGCCACATTTTGATATGACCTACTTTGCGAGACTTACCGCCATCTTTAATATTTGTGTCCTTTTCTTGTGGCTTGCTCTCGGTCATTACCAAAACCTTGCTTTTCTTTTTCTTCTTCTTCTTTTATCTCTGTAGAAAAAAACCTTCATCTAATTCAACAACTTCTGATAATTGATAGCGTCCATCCCGAATTCCCATTACTTGACGCAATTTATGAAGCATCGCCCATAGCAGGATTATACGTACTGTGACCTAGCTGTCGCTGTAACTCTTTGGCTGAAAAACTCTTTTTTGTCGCTGTAAGCAAATGTATCGCCACAAACCAATAACGAAATGGCAATTGGCTTCCATGCATGACTGTATTCGCTTTCAAACTCTGACCATATCCGTATGGTTTGCATTCGTAACTTTCTTTATCTTTTTTCCAATATTGTTCCATGCTACCGCAATCACGACAAGCAACTCCCTGCTTATCTTTGCATTCCTTCCATTTGGCTTTACATGAAGCCTCGTCCGGAAATAATGAAGTGAAATTCAATAAGTTCATAATATGATATTAGTTATTTGTCTGCAAATGTATTAAGTTTAGGGATAATATTGAGTATGCATTAAAAAAATAAGTTGAAATCTTTAAGTGATTCCGCTTAGTACATGACAAAAATTTGCTACATGCTTAGAATTATTTGAATATCAACAAAATATAATTGCTTTTTATTTGGAGACGACCTTGAAAATCCGTATCTTTATAGCTGAGATTCAATC
>JAIRZQ010000115.1 GCA_031267135.1 Prevotellaceae bacterium | reverse complement strand
TGATTTTGGCAGGTCTTCTGACTTGCTCTGCCTTTGAAACATCCTTCCCGTTCCTTCACGGAACAGTGGTTTGAGTATTGCTCAAAGGCTCTGACAGAGCTTACAGCAGCGGGTCTGTTCAGGATTTGCACCTGATTCCCTTTTCAATGCTTTTCCCGATAGGGAACAGCATCACCAAAACTGCTGCAAAATTAATACTTTTTTTGAATATGGGAGCAACTTTACTGTGTTTTTTCATAAATATGTTTATTTGTTGGGTTGTTGATAAACAGCAATCAACCGTAAAACAGTAGATAAAAAAATACAAAGTATCGTCCTAACAACACAGCAATTCCGGTTTTCTCTTAATTCCGTCCGTAAACGGAACTCCTCAAACGGTTGAAAATAAGTAAATAACTTTCGGCTGTAAAGATAATGCCTTGATTTTAAATACACGTTTTTTGTCAGGCAAGAAAAGCGGCAGCCCGCTCAAACAGCTTGGAAAAGCTTTGCTGAACCGTTTCCGGCACCACACGATTGTGAACCGGAAACGGAACTTGATGGGAATATTCGTAGGGAAAATCCCATTCTTCCACTATTTTACCGGCGCATTTTTTGCCAAAGGCTTCTTTTACGCCTCCCGTAGGAATAACAGTGTCCTTTTTTAACGTGATTGCCGCGATGCGGTTTTGGTTTTCGCAAAAGAAATTTTCCCTGTACCGACGATATTTACCAAACGACAGCATGGACTTGAACGCCTTTTCCATGAAATCCTCTTTCCTTTTTAAAATACTGAATCCTTTACGAAGAAAATCATTCAAAAGATAGTCTTTCAGCCTGTAAAAAGATTCCCTGTCCAGTATGTCGCGCGAATTTCCGTCCATCCGGCTAAATAGCGTACCGCCGCAAAACATGAATAAACGACTGTCTGAAGTCAATCCTTCCGGATTTGACAATAACAGCACCTGTGCCAGAAAAGCGCCTATGGAATAAGCAAATATGTTGACTGATGTGTTTGCTGCAAATAAGGGGTGCTTTCCGTTTTTTATTTCCCGGATGAGTTGCCAGAGATTGAAGATAGATTCCTTACCGGATATATAAAAGCGAACAGGATTTTCGGACAGGCGGCTGCTAAGCGCCAGATTTGCAAAAGTAGAATTGCTCAAACAGGCAAACTTTTCTTTCCGGCGGTTTACGTAGGGCAGTATCATGCGCGGATCATACCAGCTTTCGGGCGTGCGGTTCATGTGAAAAGCAATGGGAAAAAGAATAACCGCTCTTCCTGTCTTAATGGCTAATTCTTCCGCCCATGGGAGATATTTTTCCCAACTGCGCTCGTTCAAGCCGTGCAGTAATAAAATCGCTTTATTGGTTTGAGTGACGCTTTTATGTACGAAAACCGTATATGTAAACAGCTTGTTTTCTTCGATATTGTCGTCCGAAACGGAACAAAATTCAGTCGGTGAAATTGTTTGCTGAAACTGTTTAATTTCCGGGTTCACAAATACCTGATTAAACCTGAAAGGACGTATTTTCAACGGAGTATCCTCCAAACTCACCTCTCTTTCGTAGGAAAATAAAGCCTTCAATTTCCGGAAACGTTCAATGAAATTCATACCGTTATCATATTACAGTTCCAACAGCTGAATATCGACATTCGTAAACAAGCCGCTGACCAGCACAAAATACGGAGGCAGTACACCGTCGCGGCTCCATTTCATTTCAACATTCAGTAACTTTAATGCGGTCCGGCTGACATCAAACCCGAACGATTCGAGCGAGGGACGTATTTTATCGGGTGCAATACAGGGCTTTCCTGCTGTCCGTGTACATTTTTCCGCCGGGCATATATGGCATGTTCCGGCGAAGAAAGCCCTGCTGCCCGCATATTCCTTTTCCATCTTCAATAGCTTCTCATCCAGTGTCCGGCGCACTTCTTCGATAATCCGGTAAGTTACCGGAGTACACAAGTCCCGGCCCCTGTGCGTTTTGATAACATCTTCGTCAATATCTATTTTTGTGCCGATTATCCATGCATATCTGTAATGTGAAAGTTCGGCGCCGACGTCAAAATCAAACGGCGGACACGACCAGCAGGCGCTGTACCTGTTGCACTGTTTGCAGTAAACGATAAACCTGTCCGCATCGCGATAATGGTGAATATAATCTGCGGTGTTGATTTCGGCTGTTATGCAGCTTGTTTTATACATATTCCTGAACAATATAAGTATCCGATAGTGAGTATTTGATATTCTTAATCTCCATAACCACAAACTCAATATCGGATACCTTGATGTTTATACTTCATTTGATGTCATTCAATATTCAATACCTTTACGCGCTTCAACTCCATTTCTGTAATAATGTTTTATTTCTCTCATTTCTGTAACGAGGTCGGCAACATCAGTCAATTCCGGCGAAGCGTATCTTCCGGTAATTATTATTTCCGTTCGTTCGGGTTTGCCGGTTATCAAGTCTATTAATTCTCCTGCGGTAAACAGATTGTAATATATTGCAATACAGGCTTCATCGAGAACAATCACATCGTACTCATCGGACATTACAATTTTAGCAATTTCACGGAATCCTCTTTCGGCAATAGCAATGTCTTTGCGTGTCGGCTTGCTGATAATAAAGCAATCCAGTCCGTATTGTTTTACGGTTATCGAAGGCAGATATTTATTTATCGCATCAACTTCCGAATAAACCTGACCTTTAACAAACTGTGCGAAAAATACCTTTTTACCTGCGCCCGCAGCACGCAATGCAAGTCCGAGAGCAGCAGTAGTTTTTCCTTTACCGTTGCCTGTATATATATGGATATACCCTTTCATTTATCAATGCCTTGCCGAACTCGCAGAGCAGGAAATTTATAAGCAAGCATCTCAAAAGTTGCAAACAAAATGCCCGTATAAAAAATATCGCCTAATAAAGTGTTGCGGAAAAACGGTATTCCGGCAATGTAGCAAACCAGCAACCCGTCAAAAGTATTCGGATACATGCCCGACGTCAACCACACTCCGAAATTGGATACGATAAAAAATATAACCGAAGCGCCTAAAACTGCGCTGATAAGATTGACAATGTTTGTTTTTTGCAATATAAATATTCCCCAAAGGGTTATAAAAGCAAAAGCTCCGTATACAAACAGCGAGCCGCTGTATATCCAAACAAAGTTATCGAAATATTGAGCGTACATAACATTGTTCAGAACCAAATCGCTTATCCACATTGATACGACCGGTATGATAAATGCCCAAAGTCGATTACTGCAATATACAGCGCCGAAAAGCGCCATGCCGCCTATGGGTGCAAAATTGGGCAAATGAGGAATTAATCTGCTCATTGCCGCCGTCAAAATAATTATGGCAATAATGCTAAATCTTAAATTCAATTTCTTATTTTCCATTGTTATCTACTGTTTTTGTTTAAAATTATTATTGTGAAAATATGCTGTAATGTCAATCATTTCTCTGTTAGCTATACGGTACAGTCGCTGATTGGTTGTTAAGGAATTTAATCCTCCGAGCCGTGCGATGTATTTGCCCGTTTTAATGTAATCAAAACAGTCGATTGAAAATTCATCTAATAAACTTGACCTGCCCGAATACCATGCTGTTTTTATATTTGCGGATGTCTGTTTTCGCACGAATTGAGCCAGTCTCAGTATTTCGTGCGGCGCACTGTCGCCTCCCATAAAACAGATACAGGTAATTGCATTGCCGTATCTGTTAATCAAATGCGACAGTGCTTCCCGTGTTAAAGGTTCGCCGATATCTTCCTGCAAATGCGGGCTGTGGCAATCCTTGCAACGAATTGTACAACCCGAAATGTTGACAGCCAGCGTTATTTCTTCGGGGATTTCCTGAAAAACTATATCATAACTGATGTACTTTAGCATAATAACGATGAGATGCTTCTTTTTGACGGGCAAAAGAAAAATTGCCGACACGTTTCATGTAACCGATAACGCGCGTCAGATAATCAATATTTTTACTGTTGCACTTGGGGCATTTATCCAAATTCTGTTTGCTTATATGTCCGCAGTCATTACATACAGTATTCGGTATGTTGAATGTAAAATAATTACAACCTTCGTGAGCAGCAACCTTCAACAGCCGTCGATACTGTTCTTTGCTTAAATGTTCTTCAAGATTGAGATGCAGAGCAGAACCTCCAGTAAGATGTTCGATATACCGGCGTCCATGCAGACAGAATTTATCTATAATATTCAGAGAACTGTCTTCTACAATGTAAAAATAACTGTTGTAACAGTCTCTTGGTACTTTATAGCCTGCTTCTCTGTCCCATTTGGCATGCTTTACGCCTACATTTTCTGCCGGTACCATTTCACAGTTAAACATTACTTCTTTTGTGCGATATTTTTTATTGTATTTTTCGATTAATCCGAGTATTTGTCCTACAAATTCTTCATATTCGGGATTGTCGGTTATTTCAATTCCAAGAAATTCGGCAGCTTCTACCATTCCGTTTACGCCAACGGTAAGATATTGACGTCCGAGATTTATATATCCGGCATTAAATAAAGGAAGCATATTTTGACGCTGCATGTATATCAGATTTTCGTTATATGCCAACTGCGTCTTGTGTACAAGGTCGATTACCTCTTCAAGGAAAAAAATGTAATGAATTTTCCGTTTTACGGCTTCCTGAATGCATCTGTTCAGATTAATTGTCAGAACACTTTTTGAGCCTGTTGATACTCCGCCTGCTCCGAGCGTGTAACTGAAACTGTTATCCTGTATTTCGTTTCGCAAACGACAGCAACTGCTTAACGAATCGGCATTATCGCTCATGTACGTAAAAAACGAATGTCCTTCGGCATACATTTCGGCAGTAAAATCTCCGTATTCACTGTCTTTTACATCTCCGTTTTCGGTTAATAAAGCCATTGTTTCAACAGGAAAAGTTAATACGGCACGGCTGCGCTCGGCATTAAACCATTTCATAAAACGTTTTTGCAGCCAGCTGAGCGACTCCCAATCGGGCTTGCTGCCATCGGGAAAAACAAACTCGCCAAACAAACTTTCGAAATAAAACTGATCGTAATATGAAATATTCCAAAACACCGCCTGAAAATTGCGCGCGCCCGTAGGCTGATTTATTGAATAAACGATTTGTTCAAAACAGTCGGTAATTATTTTATCAATAGTGCGCTTTTTCAAAGACGAATCAACTATCTTATCTGCATGCTTATAATAATTCTGCCCATATTCAATCGCAATAAAATAGTTCATGTACATCAAAAATTCGGGAGTAGCGCAAGCGCCACTCAACATGCTTGATACCATGAAAACCATATTTATAAATCCGCCGCAAAACGACCTCAGATTCGCAGGTCTTTTTGAATTTCCGCCTATCGGTATCGTTCCTTCAATTAACCACGGATACATGGTGATGCTGGCACAATAGTTAGCAAGGCTTGTTTCATCGTTTTTGTATATATAGTGATTGCTCAACAGTTCGATGTACTTGTCGGCAATTTCTTTGCCGTACATTTCTTTCAGTCTGTCGGTGATAAATCTGCGATTGAGCCGAATGAAGTTCGACTTCGGCAATTCGCCCATAAGCGTTGCCATGTTTTTGTTTTCTACATTTGCATTGGCATCGTATTTGCTTCCGCTTGCTGCATTTTTCGCTTCGCAGTAATCCATCATAAATTTTAGATTGTCTCTGACTTCGCGGTCTTCGGTATGCTTTTGTCTGTACAGTATGAAAGATTTTGCAACGGCATAATATCTTTCGCTCATCAATGCGATTTCAATTTGGTTTTGAATGTCTTCTACAGATGTTCCATTAGAAATACTCAACCTGCACAAAATATTTGTGATAATATCCTCTGTTGCAAAACAACCTGCCGACAAAAATGCTTTGGCAACAGCATTTTTAATCTTTCCTATCGAAAAAATTTCCTGTTTCCCGTCGCGTTTAATAATATAAATTTCCGAACTGTTCATGTCGCTTATTTTATAAAAATGCTTAATTTTAATAATCTCATAATTTGCATGCCTGACATTTGTACAAATTACAAACTGCCAACACAAAACTTAAAAACCGTTTCCGAAAAATAATGTTGGGATAAACCTGCAAAAACTATTGATACCTGAATCACTTATCTGCCATGTTTGTCTCAAGCTCTATTCCTCGAAAGCCTTAAACCTTACTGATTTTGGCAGGTCTTCTGACTTGCTCTGCCTTTGAAACATCCTTCCCGTTCCTTCACGGAACAGTGGTTTGAGTATTGCTCAAAGGCTCTGACAGAGCTTACAGCAGCGGGTCTGTT
>JAIRZQ010000041.1 GCA_031267135.1 Prevotellaceae bacterium | reverse complement strand
TTTAGCGTAAAAATGCTGTCGCAGCCTGTTGATGATACATAAGCCATGTCATATTGAGTAAACCCTGCCTGCGTTGGTTGTATTGTATCAAAATTATTATCAACATAATATTCGCCCAGGCATATTGTTGCATTTATCGTATCATGGTATACGGGATGAACCGTAAAATTCAATGTTACGGTACTGTCGCAGCCGTGTATTGTAGAATAGGTTTTGGTTTGCACTATTGTTATTTCCCCGCTTCCGCAAACATTAAATCCGTTTTCGCTGTAACACCCTTCTCCACACAATTCTATATTAATTGTATCGTGATACGAAGGATTTACCGTTAAATTTAGCGTGAAGATGCTGTCGCAGCCTGTTGATGATGCATAAGCCGTGTCATATTGAGTAAACCCTGCCTGCGCCGGTTGTATTGTATCAAAATTATTATCAACATAATATTCGCCAAGGCATATTGTTGCATTTATTGTGTCGTAATATGCCAGGCCAACATTAAATGCAGCCGAAAGCGTAATTGTATCGTTGTTCATATCTAAAACTTCAATATAAACATTATGAGAGCCGATTGACAGCGTGCCGCTCCATTCCGGAGTATCTCGTACTGCAACCTGCTCTATGCTGTCAACATACCATTTAAGGTAGCCCGGAGTTGTACTCATTGCGTATTGTATAGACGCCCTGAAATTAACATTGGTATCACAAATAATACCTCCATCCAGATCCTGATAGTGAATATTATTTACATAAAATGCCGCATCCAAGTCGCGCGAAGCAGCGCCTGCCAGATAATAATATGACTCATACTCGCCAATACCATAGCCCATTACGGTTAATCCGTTAGGGTTGGCAAAATAATAGGAATCGTTTGGATTATTGGATAATTGCAGAGAATAAAACGAAAAATTTGAAACTGTGTTATCGCACCATTGACCTCCGGTCAAACCGGTTGCAGGATCTGCTCCTGTTGCCATAGTTGTCTGGCCTTTGGTTGCTGTTGCCGTTACTATTAATGCAAAATGTTCATTCAAGGCAGAATTTCCACCGGGTATAAACGGAGCAATAAGAGCGCCGTTTATTGACTGTTCAATAGGCGGAACCCAAGCCATCGATGGATCGCCTTTTGTGATAGGTAAGGAAGTGTATAACATTCCTATTAAATAAGTACACACTCCGACAGGTTTATTTGCAGATATATAACATCCGCAACCATTTAAATACGTTTCTAATTCTACAAATTCGCCTTTGTCAAGGTTTAATGAATATTTACTGTATCCTCCATCATCGTAAGTAATTACACCACCTGTTTGTGTTATTACCGTTCCATCCTGAGATGCAACAATTCTTATGCGTTCAATACCTCGATGCGTAACGGGAATCAAAAAATTATTTCCCCATTTATTGACAGGAACTAATTGTTGATATAAACAGTCGGCTCCGTTAGTTAAATATTGAGGAAGAAAAACACCTCCGTTTGTAACAAAATAAGCTACAGGATTATTTGCTGTTATATTAATACCCGTTTTATCATCCTGATAATAATATTCTGAATATATTTCTCCTTTTTGCAAAGTTGTTTTTAATGTTCCATTTTCATAAATTTCAGTAAAATTTTCTACTGCTATTACTGTATACCCGTCACTGTAATGTTGATTATCGTGCGAGGAACTTTTATATGAAATATGATAATAATCTGTTCCCAATGCATCAACAGGAAGCACATTTGTAGCATCTGTTGTTTTAGATACTTGATTTAAAGCATAAACAGAAACAGGAACATCAGACTCTATATGCAGCGATTTACTTGATTTTCCCGAATTAAACGAGTAAACATTATTTTTTTGGGCTATTGTAAATGAGTATGTATAAACTTCTCCAGCTGGTATGCTTACCGTATTGGCAGCGCCTGTTTCAGTGTAGGTAAATGTAACTGTTGCCGCATCGTCTGTTACTATTCTTACCTGTAAATTAACATTATTATACGAAGAATTAACATTTTTACCGAATGACAGCCAAAAGTCGGTGCCTTGCGTTGATGTTGCCTGAGCGTAAATTTTTTCTTCAAAAACGAAAAACAGTATTATAATTGATAATATTTTAAAAGCCGTTTTCATACAAATTATCTATAATATTTTATGAGGGTAATCTCCATTTTCTATCAACCGCTTTATATTCGATACCGTTTGAATTTTATCATGAGGATATGTTATGCCAAACCATTTTGCAGTTGTTTGCAATACTCTTACTTCGGCTTGCCGGCTGTTTATAAGCCTGTTTACTGCAAACGGTATGTAAAACTCGGCATTGCTGTTATTGCCGTTTTTCTTCAAAAAATCAGCGAACAGTTTTTTTGAAAAATCAAAATAATCGGTTGTAAATCCCCAAAAATTCATTGATACTATTGAGTTGTCAGGTATTTTAACAGCAGCGCCGCTGTGGTCAATATATGAAATCGAATTATTTATTTTTTCAATTTTTGTGCGTTCTGTTATATCCGTAAGAATATTGTTTTCGCCAACATGACATACGCCGCGCGAAACAAAACCCGATTCGGAAAGGGTATTGCTGATTATATAACCTACCATCGAATATTTTCCGTGCGAATGCTGCTCTTTCTGTAAATATTCGGAAGTTACGCAAAAAGCATCATAACCGTAAAAATCGTCGGCATTGATTACTGCGAACGGCGTATTTATCGCTTTTTCAGCAACCATAACGGCATGTCCCGTTCCCCACGGTTTTTCACGTTTTGTATCAAAGCGGCAACCTTCGGGAACATCGTTAATATCTTGAAATACATAATCAACATTAATTTGATTTACGTATCTCATCAATATTTTTTTTTCAAATTCCGCTGCAAAATCTTTACGAATTACAAAAACAATTTTTTGAAAACCGGCACGTTTTGCATCAAACACCGAATAATCCATTATGGTTTCTCCATTGGGACCTACTTCATCCAACTGTTTCAAACCTCCGTATCTGTTTCCCATCCCTGCTGCAAGTATCAATAAGCTTGGTTTCATACAATATGTAAACAATTTTTTACAAATATAACAGTTATTATTTAATAAATCAAAAAACAGAATAATTTTCAAAAAAATATTTTTGTATCTATAAAATTTATACTTTTGTAAAATGAAATATTTGGTTTCTTAATGTCATTTATAAAATGAAAACATGCATCAAAAATGTTGATATTTACAGCGAAGGCGGTTTTATACAAAACGGTTCGCTTGTTATTGACGGTGAAATAATTTCGGAAATATACGCTGAGCCTGTAATGCATCAGGATGCAAATATAATAGATGGAAAAAATCTTATTGCAGTTCCGGGTTTTATTGATTCACACTGTCATGGCGGCGGCGGTTTCGATTGCAACAAAGGAGATTTGGAATCAATATTGGGAACACGCGATTTTCACGGTAAGCATGGCGTAACGCTTATTTATCCTTCGCTTGCGGCAAATGACCCGTCGATAATAAAAAAAGGGCTGGAATCTATTCGCAAGGCGATGAAACTTAACGAATGCGGGAAAACACAAATAGGCGGATGTCATCTCGAAGGACCGTTTCTGAATAAAGCATATAAGGGTTCGCAAGCCGAAAACCATATAATCGCTATTAATGATGAATATTTGAAACTGTACGATGATTACAAAGATGTAATAAAACGCACAACCATAGCGCCGGAAGTTGAGAAAAATGTCGAATATTTTCCGAAAATACAGGCTATGGGAATACAAATCTCAATAGGACACAGTTGCGCAACAATAAAGGATGTAGAATACGCTGTAGCCAAAGGAGCGACAAGCGTTACGCATCTTTACAATGCAATGTCGCAGACAAAAAAAGAAGGACCTTTCAGAACAGGAGGCGTGGTAGAAGCAGCGCTGACTTTCGATTCGCTTTATGCTGAAATTATTGCCGACGGTTATCATTTGCCAAAGGAATTGCTGCAAATAGCCTGCAAATGCAAAGGCGCCGATAAATTAATGATCTGCTCGGATGCAAACATGGCTGCAGGCTGCAAGCACGGACAGGTTATAAAGAGTTGTGGAATGACTTATGTTATAGAACAAGGAGTTGCAATGAACGAAACGCGAACTTCGCTGGCATCATCAATTTCGCCAATCGATGCAATGGTGAGGCATTTGATTTTCAATATAAAGTTTCCTGTTGCGGATGTTTTGAAAATGTCGAGCGCAACAGTTGCAAAACTGTTGAATATATATTCGGATACAGGTTCTATAAATTTCGGGAAAGATGCGGATATTAATCTGGTAGATAAAAATTTTGAGGTAATAATGACCTTTTGCAAAGGAAAAATCAGTACAGACCGTTAAAAATTATGTTTTATGGATAAAATAAAAAAAATATTAAAGCGCTATGCAGGCAGTAAATATGTTCTTACGCTGGCGGTATTCGGAACATGGCTTATATTTTTTGACAATGCAAACATTGTAAGCTGGATAAGCGATTTAAATGATGTCAAAAACAAAAAAAATCAAAAACTGCATCATCTAAAAGAAATAGAACGCATAAAAGAAAACATCAGAGAACTCAATGATAATGAATTGCTTGAAAAGTATGCACGCGAAAATATATATTTGAAAAATGATGACGAAGACGTTTATATTATCGACGAAGAATAAAAGTTCCGGCATATATCAGGCAGTTGGCATGGCTGTAAATAAAAAAACCGATGCAAATCGGTTTTTTAAAAAGATTGAAGTTAAAAACTGAATATAAATTATTCCGCCGGTTTAACATTCACCGCCTGTGGTCCTTTTGCTCCGTCTTCAACGTCAAAAACAACGGCTTCGCCTTGTTTTAACGTGCGGAAACCTTCGTTTGCAATTCCGGTGAAATGCACAAAAATTTCCTTGTCTTCTTCTGTCGTAATAAAGCCAAATCCTTTTGCTTTATTAAACCATTTAACCTTTCCGTTCATATTAAAAACTTTTATAAATATTCAACAAATAAACACAATTAAATTTGATTAAACAAATTTTTATGAATTTTTTTTTCATAAATACAAAAAAAACATTATTTTCTTCTATAAAATTTTAAAAACGGCTTTTATAATGTCTGCGCGTAAATTATTTTATATATATTTGTACCCGAAATTCAGTTATATTTAATAAACGTATAGAAAGATGAAAATAGAAAGCAACAAGTCAATTGCATTGGCTTATGTGTTAAAAGTAGAAGGAGAAGTTATTGAAATAGTTAGTAAGGAAGAACCCATGTGCGTCATTTTCGGACAGGGTTATCTGCTTCCGAAATTTGAAGAAAACATTAAAGGGAAAAAAGTCGGCGACACCTTTGATTTTGAATTGAAAGCAGCCGACGCCTACGGCGAAATAGATGATGATGCCTTTGTGGAACTGCCTAAAACTCTGTTTGAAATTGATGGCAAAATTGATGAAAGTCTGTTTACTGCCGGAAATGTGATTCCAATGCGCGATTCTCACGGTAACAGGCTGAACGGAACTGTTGAAAACACTTCGGATGCTGCCGTTGTTATGAATTTCAATCATCCGCTTGCAGGCTGCAATTTAGTTTTTTCAGGCGAAGTTGTTGATGTACACGATATGACTCCGGAAGAACTGGCGGAATTGCAAAATTCATGCAATCACAACAATTGTTCCGATTGCCACTGTCATTGTGGATAATACTACATGCAAACCGCAAAAGTCAGACTTGCGGTTTCGCACAGTGCGATTTATTTTGAATACCGGAAAATATCGGTTAGTTCTACGGATTAAGTAAATCGGTATTTCTGAATGCAAGAATTTCGTTCAGTATTTCAATGGCAACGGCTGCCTCGCTTTGCGGATTTAATTCCAAAGCCTTGTAGTAATCGTTTAAGGCATCGCCGAATAACTCCATTTTACGGTAAATGTTGCCTCGCAAATAATAGGCATTATCGTCGGCAGGATTTTGAATTATATGTTCGCTGATATGCAATAAAGAATTTTCGCAATCACAAATGTTAATATCTGTTATTTTTTGTGTCATATATTTATATGTTTTGGTAAGTTTTAAAAAAACACTACCTTTGCATGGTACAAAATTAGGGAAAATTTATGAAGAAACAAATAATTTCTATTCTGATGCTGTTGCTGTCCGGGTGCATGCTTAATGCGCAGAATACGGATAAAATCAAGTGGTACACGGCAAATGAAGCTTTTGAACTTCAGAAAAAAGAGCCGAAAAAAATATTAATGGATGTTTATACCGACTGGTGCGGATGGTGTAAGCGCATGGATGCAACAACATTTACAAACCCGCAAGTTGTTGATTATCTCAACAAGCACTACTATTGCGTAAAATTTAACGCGGAAGGAAAAGAAAGCGTTACATTGAAGACAACAACATTTGTAAACGACGGCAACTACGGAAGATCGCATTCGTTTGCTGTAGCCGTACTGCAGGGAAAAATGAGCTATCCGTCAATTGCATATTTCGACGAAAAATCTCAGCTAATTACGGCAGTTGCAGGTTACATGAAGCCTGAGCAAATTCTTCCCATACTTGCATATTTTGGCGAAGACGGTTATAAAACAGAAAAATTTGAAACATTTTCGGCGGAATATTCAAAGAGAAACATAACTCAAGCTGTAAATAAATAGCTGTTATATCTGTCAGCATATTAAACATTTATTTTTCCGAAAATATTGTTCTTTTAATGGATAAATTATAGCATTTGTACTTGTTGCATGTATATGATTTTGAGTTTAACATTAATTAAATTGACATTTTACAGATTTAATGGAACGCTATATTAAAAAATAACTAACTTTGCCAATTCGTAAAATCAGATAATTAATTATAAAATAAAAATATATTATGAAAAAGTTAGATTTAACAAAGTACGGAATCAGGGATGTACAAAAGATTATTTATAATCTTTCATACGACGAACTGTTCAATGCGGAAATTGACCCTTCGTTGACAGGATTTGAAGTGGGACAGCTTACCGAAATGGGAGCCGTAAACGTAATGACGGGAATTTATACCGGACGTTCGCCCAAAGACAAATTTTTTGTGATGGACGAAACATCAAAAGATACTATCTGGTGGACATCCGATGAATATAAAAATGATAATAAGCCTGTAACACAGGAAACATGGAAAGCGCTGAAGGATATTGCATGCAGGCAACTGTCAAATAAAACATTATATGTAGTTGATACTTTCTGCGGCACCAATGAAAACACTCGCCTCAAAATTCGCTTTATCTGTGAAGTTGCATGGCAGGCTCATTTCGTAAAAAACATGTTCATTCGTCCCACCGAAGCAGAACTCGAAAATTACGGCGAACCCGATTTTGTCGTATTCAATGCTGCAAAAGCGAAAATAGACAATTACAGGGAACTCGGACTTAATTCGGAAACGGCAATAGTATTCAATCTTACCGAAAAAATTCAGGTTATACTGAACACATGGTACGGCGGAGAAATGAAAAAAGGAATGTTTTCGTATATGAATTATCTTCTGCCGCTCAAAGGAATTGCCTCGATGCACTGCTCTGCGAATACAAACAAAAAAGGAGAAACGGCAATATTCTTCGGGCTTTCGGGAACCGGAAAAACAACGCTTTCGACCGATCCTAAGCGCGAACTTATCGGCGACGACGAACACGGATGGGACGATGAAGGAATATTCAATTTTGAAGGCGGCTGCTACGCAAAAGTTATAAATCTTGATAAGGAAAGCGAACCTGATATATGGAACGCCATCCGTCGCGATGCACTGCTCGAAAATGTTACGGTTGACAAAAACGGCAAAATTGATTTCAACGATAAATCGGTTACCGAAAATACTCGCGTTTCGTATCCTATCTATCATATCGAAAACATTGTAAAACCGGTTTCAAAAGCGCCTTCTGCAAAAAAAGTTATCTTCCTGTCGGCTGATGCTTTCGGAGTGCTTCCTCCTGTTTCGATATTAAATCCGGAGCAGACAAAGTATTATTTCCTGAGCGGATTTACTGCAAAACTTGCAGGTACGGAACGTGGAATTACCGAACCTACGCCTACGTTTTCGGCTTGTTTCGGCGCCGCTTTCCTTAGTTTGCATCCTACGAAATACGGGGAAGAGCTGGTTAAGAGAATGAAATTGTCGGGAGCAAGGGCATATCTTGTAAACACAGGTTGGAACGGGACAGGCAAACGCATTTCGATAAAAGATACGCGCGGAATTATAGATGCAATTCTTGACGGAAGCATTGACAAAGCGCCTACAAAAAAGATACCTTATTTCGATTTTGAAACGCCGGTGGAGCTTCCGGGAGTTGACCCGAAAATTCTTGACCCCCGCGATACTTACGCAAATGCAGGCGAATGGGACGCAAAAGCAAAAGATTTGGCAGGCAGATTTATAAAGAATTTCGTGAAATTTACAGGTAATGATGCAGGGAAAGCGCTTGTAGCTGCAGGTCCAAAATTACTGTAAAATAAATAGAATTTATTTCATTCAAAGAGAGCGTCTGAAAGGCACTCTCTTTTTTATACTGCGCACAGGTAAAACCCGGATAAAAAATCAGTTTTTGTAATCATGGGTCAATCCTCCTTGCTTTTGGGTCTGACCGCCGCAAAGTTAATGGATTGGCTTTTATTTCATATAAAATTCATAAATGGCAGCTTGAATTAATTACTGTTGAAATGCAAGTTTATTTATTATTACTGTCCGCTAAAACTTTTTTGAGGGCACAAAATCAGGGCTGATTTCTAAAAGATAGAAATCAGCCCTTTTTTGGTTAATTTTGCGTTATCGAGCTAAAAAAATAAACCAATGG
>JAIRZQ010000029.1 GCA_031267135.1 Prevotellaceae bacterium | reverse complement strand
CTGGGCTGGTCGTATCACGGCGATATTGCAACGTTTGATTTTCTGCTTGCCCAGGACATTCAATGGGATTTTGCCCAAATCCAGCTTAACTATCAGGACTGGCAACATGCAACCCCTCCCGAACGGAACACCAACGCCGAATATCTTTATGGGGAACTTGTAAAACATAATGTCCCGGCAATTATCATGGAGCCGTTGCTCGGCGGACGTCTTGCAAGAGTTCCCGCGCAGGCGCTTGCCCTGATGAAAGAAGTGCATCCCGAAGCCACGCCGGCGCAATGGGCTTTCCGCTATGCCGGTACGCCCAAACATGTGCTGACGGTGCTCAGCGGCATGGTTTACATGGAACATTTGCAGGAAAACATACGCACTTATGCGCCGCTTGCGCCGCTCAACGAACAGGAATATGCGACGCTTGAAGGAGTGACGAAAATACTGATTGATTCGGAGTATATCCAGTGTACCACCTGCCAGTACTGCATGCCTTGTCCTTACGGACTGGACATCCCGGGCACGTTTGCACATTACAACCGTTGCGTGAGCGCGGGCAGGATGCTGAAAAGCTCGAACGACGACAATTACCGGACGGCGCGTCGCGAGTTCCTGATTGGCTATGACCGCAGCGTGCCCAAGCTGCGTCAGGCTGACCACTGCATTGGCTGCGAAATCTGCCGCGAGCATTGCCCGCAACAAATAAATATCCCTGAGGAAATGCGCCGCATTAACCGGTATGCGGAGAAGCTGAAACAGGGTTTGGAGTTTTGACGGGGACACGAGTAATAACGATAAATGCGTACAGTTATATCATAATTACGGCTAATAAAACCAAAAACAAATGAAACTCCCTGAAACAAAGGAAAAATTATACAACACTTACTTTCTTAAGAAGGATTTGGCGAAATTGTGCCGAAAATATAATTTACCTACGACAGGATCGAAAGAAAACCTGTTGGAAAACATTTGTAATTTTATTGAAAACAAGCCTGTTACCAAAATGAAAGCGAAGAAAAACAGCAATTTCGTTCCGTCATTAGACGCAATGATTGACGTGAACTATCGAAACAACGAAACGCACCGTGCATTTTTCAAAAGCGTTATCGGCGAACATTTTAAGTTTAATGTGCCGTTCATAAACTGGTTGAACGGAAATAAAGGTAAAGAAACGTACCGCGAGGCAATAGCAATTTATAATCAAATAGCGAAGGACAAAAAAGCAAAAAAGAAATTTTCAATTGGTAAACAGTTTGAATATAATCAATATACAAGAGATTTCTTTCAGGATAATAAAGATTTAAGAAAAGAAGACTGTATCAAATGCTGGAATTACAAAAAAGCGCAAAAAGGCACTCATAAGTATGAGAAAGATGATTTAAAAACATTAAAATAATCATATCAAAACAGGAAATGAATTTAAGTATTATTCGGACAAAATCCCTGCATGTGGCGTTTTTTTACTGAGGTTGGTCAAGTTATATTCGCGACAAAAATAAATGCTGTTGCGCTGAAACTTTACGGCACGCAGATGACACGGATTATTGAGATTGACACAGATATATTTTTTTTGTGATTTTGCGCCATGTATCATTGCAATGAATATAATCCCGACATGCAATTGATCCATTGGGTGGAAACCTACTGGGCTGCAAGCGGGTTTATAGACAATGCCCATATAATCCGTCTTTTTCATCTCGTTTTACTTTTTAATTGTTTTACATAGAAAATTCCGTATGTCGAAATCTTTCCATTCATTTTCATTGTAACTGTTTTCCGTTTCCAACTGCAAATATATTGGCTTTTGGGTCTGTTTATCACGTTTTAAAGGCATGGGCGGAGGGCTTGAGTGCATAGGATTCGATCAAGCAAAGCGCATTTATTGTTGGCAACTTTTCGCCTATATGTTGCAACAACCATTTGAACTTACACTGTTCATTAGACTAAATTCTTCTAAAAATTTTCACTGAAATATTATCCGTCTTCGTGTAAATCAAATTTTTCATGTACATTTGTAATAAATATATTATTGTGAATTATTTATACTTATCAATAATAATTATACTGTTAGTTTATTTTTTATGACAAAACAAAAAAAGAAGAAAAAAAGAGATTCAACGAATTTTCTGCACGACGAAAGATTTAAATTCATTGCCGGTGTTGCATTTATGCTGATAGCGGTATTTTTGATGTTTTCAATCGTATCTCATTTTTTTTCATGGAAAAATGATCAAAATATATTAAACGATACCGATTCAATCGTACGGAATGTTGAAAACACAGGCGGCAGTTCGGGATTTAAATTAGCAAATTTTATAGTTGATGAAGGTTTTGGCTTTGCTGCTGTAGGAATACCGTTTCTTATTGCAATATTAGGTTTGCGACTGTTTGGAATACGCGGAATAGCGTTTTACAAAACTTTATTTATAACCGTATTAAGTACAATTAATGTTTCTATTACATTAGGATTTATAGATGGTATGCTGAATACAAGAATTCTTACCAGCGGAATGGGCGGGGCGCACGGACATTTCGTAAGCGAATGGCTGAAAACAAATATCGGAATTGCAGGCACTGTTCTTCTTTTGATTTTTGTATTTGTGGTACTTGCAATTTTTATAAGTAAACATACGGTTTCAAAACTCAAGCAACTGTTTATTGTGTTTCCAAAATTATTCAAACGTAATAAACTCCTGAATATTCCGTTTGAAAAAGAAAAGGAGAAAATACAATCTTATGCTGAAAAGGAAGAAAATGATGATTTGAACGAAGAAGAAGAGGACAATACTGATGTGGAAGGCAGGAAAAGCATTAAAGTAAAACATGCGCCTCCTGCCGACATTGAAATAAATAAACCACAAGAAGATGAATTTTTGAATCCTGAAGAAATCCCAAACACTCTTTACGATCCTACTCTTGACCTGTCGTCGTACAAACTTCCTCCTGTCGATTTGCTCGATGATTATGCAGGTAAAGGCGGCGGTGAAATGACAACCGAAGAACTGGAGCGGAACAAAAACAAAATTGTTGAAACTCTGTCTCATTATAAAATAGGAATAAAGCGCATAATTGCCACGCCCGGACCAACGGTAACGCTTTATGAAATAGTTCCCAGCGAAGGAATACGAATTGCAACAATCAAACGCCTCGAAGATGATATTGCATTAAGTTTGTCGGCATTAAGTTGCAGGATTATTGCTCCAATTCCGGGAAAAGGAACGGTAGGTATTGAAATACCCAACGAAAACCCTGCAATAGTATCGATGAAATCGTTGCTTTGTTCCAAAAAATTTCAGGAATCGCGCTTTGAACTGCCTGTGGTAATGGGAAAAACAATATCGAACGAAACATTTACGTTTGACCTTTGCAAAATGCCTCACCTGCTTGTTGCCGGAGCCACAGGACAGGGAAAATCCGTAGGTCTGAATGCTATAATAACTTCGCTGCTTTACAAGAAGCATCCATCGCAACTGAAATTTGTAATGGTTGACCCTAAGAAAGTTGAACTTACGCTGTATTCAAAACTCGAACATCATTTTTTGGCAAAAATGCCCGATGCCGAAGAAGCTGTAATCACCGAAAATCAAAAAGTAATACATACGCTCAAGTCGCTGTGTATAGAAATGGACAGCCGGTATGCACTACTTAAAGAAGCTCAGCTGCGAAACATTAAGGAATACAACGATAAGTTTATCAACCGAAAGCTTAATCCAAACAGGGGACATAAATTTTTGCCTTATATAGTTATCATTATCGATGAGTTTGCAGATTTAATAATGACGGCAGGACGCGAAGTTGAAGAACCCATAGCGCGTCTTGCTCAGTTAGCGCGTGCAATTGGAATACATCTTGTTATCGCAACCCAGCGTCCTACAACCAATATTATCACAGGCTTGATTAAAGCCAATTTTCCTGCCCGCATCGCTTTCCGCGTTACAATGATGATAGACTCGCGTACTATTTTAGACCAGCCGGGAGCAAATCAGCTTGTAGGACGCGGCGATATGCTTATTTCCACAGGCAGCGAACTTACCCGTTTGCAATGCGCTTTAATAGAAACAGATGAAGTTGAAAAAGTAACAACCTACATTAGTAAACAGCAGGGATATCCTACGGCATTTGAACTTCCTGAATATACAGGCGAAGAAAGCGATAAAATTACCGAAGTCGATACCGGCGACCTTGACAAGCTGTTTGAAGAGGCGGCACGCATTATAGTTGCCGCTCAGCAAGGTTCAACATCGCTTATCCAGCGCAAACTTTCGCTCGGATACAATCGCGCAGGGCGAATAATGGATCAGCTTGAAGCAACAGGTATTGTAGGTCCGTATGAAGGCAGTAAGGCTCGACAGGTATTGATAACCGATTTGACTTCACTCGACAATATTTTGGCTGATTTAAGAAACAGATAAAACTGAATTTTAATCTGTAAAACATTTATTTAGGATAACGGAAGTTTTGCTAATGTAAACAAAAGTTATGTGGAAGGTCGCGCTTGCTGATAACGTAATGATGACAGTACGTCCGAATAAAAATATTTCATTTTCTTAACTCTGACTTTTAGCAGTTTTGCAAGCTGCCTTATTTTGCATGTTTTTCGTTTAACAGCCTTTGCAGGGCGTACATTTCATCGCGATAGCGTATGGCTTCGGTAAAATTGAGGCTTTTCGCAGCATCTTCCATTTGCTGTCTTGCACGGGCGATGGCATTATGAATTTCAGGCTTGCTCATATACTCAACAACAGGATCGGCAGCAAGCTCGTTTTGAGGCTCAATATATGCGCCATATTCAGCGCTCGCAGGTTGATTTGAGAAAATTCCCTTAGTGTTTTTCTTTATCTGTTGGGGCAATATGTTGTGTTCGTTATTATATTTTAACTGTCGCTCGCGGCGGCGATTTGTTTCATCAACGGTTTTTTGCATCGAGTCTGTAACAGTGTCGGCATACATTATTACGCGTCCGTTAATATTACGCGCGGCTCTGCCTGCAGTTTGTGTAAGCGAACGCGCCGAACGCAAGAATCCTTCCTTGTCGGCGTCGAGAATTGCAACCAGCGAAACTTCGGGCAAATCCAGCCCTTCGCGCAGCAGATTGACGCCAACCAGAACATCAAACATTCCGCGCCTTAATCCTTCAATAATTTCGACACGCTCAAGGGTTTCCACATCCGAATGAATATACCGACAGCGGATATTTATTTTTTCAAAATAATTTGTGAGTTCTTCCGCCATGCGTTTTGTCAGCGTTGTAACCAAAACCCGTTCATTAAGTTCAACCCGTGCATTTATTTCTTCAATAAGATCATCTATTTGATTTTGCGTTGGTCTTATATCTATCAAAGGATCAAGCAGTCCCGTAGGGCGAATAAGCTGCTCGACAATCACTCCGTGCGATTTTTTGAGTTCATAGTCGGCAGGCGTTGCGCTTACAAAAACCGTTTGTCCTATAATATTTTCAAACTCTTCAAATTTCAGCGGACGGTTATCGGTTGCAGATGGAAGACGAAATCCGTAGTCAACAAGATTTTTTTTGCGGGCATTGTCTCCACCGAACATTGCATGAACCTGCGGAAGAGTAACATGGCTTTCGTCAATCACAGTAAGAAAATCCTCCGGAAAATAATCAAGCAGACAGAATGGTCGCGTATCAGGCTTTCTGCCGTCAAAATATCGGGAATAATTTTCAATTCCCGCACAATATCCTATTTCTCTTATTATTTCAATATCATTTTCTACCCGCTTTTGAAGGCGCTTTGCTTCAAGACTCTTACCCGATTTATTAAAATAATTTACACGTTCCGTCATATCGTCCTGAATTTCTATTAATGCCCGCTGCAAGCGATCTTTGGGCGTCATAAAAATATTTGCAGGAAATATGGTAATTTCGTCAGGAGTGTCAAAAATTTTGTTTGATACAGGATTAAACGATTCGATATATTCAATTTCTTCGCCGAAAAATGTTATCCGGTAAACAAAATCACCGTAAGCAACGGCAACATCAACCGTATCGCCTTTTACCCGAAATGTGCCTTTGTTCAGATCAAGGTCGTTGCGCGTATAAAGAGCATTAACAAGCGAATATAAAAGCCTGTTGCGGCTTGTTTTTTTTCCGCGTTTTATTTTTATTGCATTTGCATAAAAATCGTCAGGGTTTCCAATTCCATACAGGCACGAAACCGACGAAACAACAACTACATCGCGACGCCCCGAAAGCAATGATGATGTAGCGCTCAGTCTCAGCTTGTCGATTTCCGCATTTATCTGCAATTCCTTTTCGATATAGGTATCGCTCACCGGCAAATAGGCTTCGGGCTGATAATAATCGTAATACGACACAAAATATTCTACAGCATTATTCGGAAAAAAGTTTTTAAATTCGCCATAAAGCTGAGCCGCCAGCGTTTTATTATGGCTAAGCACAATGGCAGGCCTGTTTAGCTGTGCAATAACATTGGCAACAGTAAATGTTTTTCCCGAGCCTGTAACGCCAAGCAAGGTATTGTATTTTTCGCCCGACCTGACATTATCGACAAGCTGTTTGATTGCTTCGGGCTGGTCGCCTGTAGGCTTGTAATTCGCTGTGATTTGAAAGTTCATTAATATAATTTACGTCCTGTTAGATTAAATGTCAGTCAAATTTTTTTGCTTCTTCCCACATTTCGTTCATTTCGTCGAGCGTCATTGTTTTAAGCGAACGTCCCTGTCTTATCGTGTTTTGCTCGAGATAATCGAATCTGCGCATGAATTTTTTATTTGTACGTTCCAGCGCTGTTTCAGGATCGATTTCATACAGGCGGGCAGCATTGACAACAGCAAATATCAAATCGCCAAATTCCTGTTCCAGATTTTCGCGGTTCTTGCTTTCTATTTCATCCCTTACTTCATAACATTCTTCTACAACCTTTTCCCATACCTGACTTCTGCTGTCCCAGTCGAAGCCTGCGGCGCTTGCCTTTGCCTGTATTCTGCTTGCCTTTATCAATGCAGGCAAAGCAGCAGGAACTCCGGCAAGAACGGTTTTATTTCCATCTTTCTCTTTCAGCTTAAGCTGTTCCCAATTTTTCACAACTTCGCTTGAATCGTCGTTTACATCTACATTTCCAAAAACATGAGGATGCCTGTAAACAAGCTTGTCGCAAATTCCGTTGATTACATCCGTAATATCAAACTTTCCCGTTTCGCTGCCAATTTTTGCATAAAAAACAATATGCAGCAACAAATCGCCCAACTCTTTGCGAATTTCGTTGAAGTCTCCTTTTATGATTGCTTCGGCAAGCTCGTATGTTTCTTCTATCGTATTGCTGCGAAGGCTTTCAAAGGTCTGTTTCCTATCCCACGGACATTTTTCGCGCAATTCGTCCATAATATCCAAAAGCTTTGCAAATGCTGCAAGTTGCTTATCCTTTTTCATTTTTTGATTTTTGTATTGACTGTTATTCTGCAAAGTTAATCAAAATTTATTGCAGCCGATTTATTATTTAACTGTTATCTTATTTTTACGTCCGGCATCATCAGGGCAATCCGGTTCTGCCAGCCGGTTTATCCGGATTAACTTCATTGAATGCAGCTACATCGGTCGGAACAAAACCGAAGCGTTTGCTGATACGGAAAACATGAAAAACGGCAAATTCAAAATCAATATTATGCCTTACTCATGCTTGACGATTTTGAAATGCTTTTGACATGCGTTGCAATAATAAATTTTCTTTCTGTAAAAAGGCAGCGACTGCAAGAAAAACATTCCTGCAATAAAGAATGTATTTGCCCTGCTGCGATTTATTCCGTAACTGACATTGTCGGATTTGCAATAAGGACAGACAGCCGTAATGTCGCTTATTTCGTCTGCTTCGTCGGGAATTGCAGTTAAGCCAAGTATCATCAATGCCTGTTCCCTGTCTTTTTCCCAAACCTGCAAATTCACACAGCCTACAGGACGCGAATACAGGTAATTTTCGTTGTCGACAAAGCATTGAATGCCGGCTGCATCGAGCTTCGACTTTGCAAGATTGGCTTCTGCCGAAGTAACAAAAGTCGCTATTATGGCAAACGTTTCGTTATTATTTGATTTTTTCATATTCTTATGTTTTATTTTTTCGTAAAATTATACTTTTTTCCTGAAAAATAAAAATTTTTTCATACACCTGTATAATGCGCAGCTTCAAGTATTGAATGTAATTATTTCGCAAAATCAGGAAGGCTGTATTTTCCCGTTCAAAATTATGGTATCAACAAGCTTTGCAGTATATGCGTATGGAAAGAATTCGTAAGAAGATACCGGCTTTGTTATAAAAACATTTGCAATTTTTCCTCGAGCGATACTTCCGTGCGATTGCGACAGGTTCATTGCGTACGCCGAATTAATTGTCAGTGCGTTTATTGCTTCTTCCGGCAGCATTTTCAGTTTTATGCAAGCCAGCGACAATACGAACTTCATATCGCCCGACGGCGAAGACCCTGGATTATAATCGGATGCAAGAGCAACAGGCAAACCCGATTCAATCATTTTTCGAGCAGGCGGATAATTCATTCCCAAAAAGAAAGCAGCTCCGGGAAGCAATGTAGGCATGGTTTTGCTGCCAAGCAGACATTTTATTTCGTCATCGCCTGTATATTCGAGATGGTCAACCGACAAGGCTCCACATTCGACTCCTGCCTGTATTCCGCCTGACGCGGCAAGCTCGTTTGCATGAATTTTCGCCTGCAATCCGTATCCTGCTCCTGCAATTAATATTTGCATGGTTTCTTCAACCGTAAAAAATCCTTTATCGCAGAATACATCAATGAAGTCGGCTAATTTTTCGTCGGCAATTTGAGGTATCATTTCATTGATTATTAAATCTATGTATTTTCCCCGTTTGTCTGCATATTTTTCAGGAACGGCATGAGCGCCCAAAAATGTTGATTTTATCGTAATGTGAGTTGTTTTGCGCAAACGTTTAATTACTCTCAGCATCTTGATTTCATCTTCGGTCGAAAGCCCGTAGCCGCTTTTTATCTCAACAGCTCCCGTTCCGCAGCTTATAATTTCTTCAATCCGCTTTAGCGACTGCTCTAAAAGCTCATCTTCGGATGTATTGTGCAGGAGTTTTGCCGAATTTAGTATGCCTCCTCCGCGCTTGGCGATTTCGGCATACGATAATCCGCGTATTTTGTCGATATATTCCATTTCGCGGCTTCCGGCATAAACCAAATGAGTGTGCGAATCGCAAAATGAAGGAAATACCATGCGTCCGCTTGCATCGATTACAGTTGTATTATTGTTATCAAGGATTGCAGTATTCAGATTTTCATTCCTGCCAAAATCAATAATCCTCTCTCCGTCAACAAGCAAAAAGGCATTGTCTATACAGTTCAACTGCGCCATATCTTTTCCTGCAATCAAAGTGCGCGGCTTTTCTTCAACCTGCACAAGTTTTTTTATGTTCTTAATCAAAAGCATATTTTTTGTCTTACATTATTAAGATGCAAATTTATATAAAATTTAAAATTATCAATTCTTTTATGTTTCCTGCAAGTATCAAGATTATACAAACCCTTTTCATACAGCCTGATTTATAATGACTTAATGCAACCATCACTTACTACCGTATGTAGCCATCACTTACATACGTATGTAGTCATCACTTACATACGCATGTAACCATCACTTACTACCGTATGTAGTCATCACTTACTACCGTATGTAGCCATCGCTTACTACCGTATGTAGTCATCGCTTACTACCGTATGCAGTTTTACCCGCCATTCTATAAGCGGATTCTTCCGTTCTGTAAGCCTGTACTTCATAAGGCGTTTTAAAAGAAATATCAAAAACTATGCTGCTTAATTAGCAGCGTTGTCTGAATTTCCTGCATGCAATTATATTTCCATTTCACAATGGATATTACGCAAGTATTCGCAAGTTCAATTAGTTGATGCAAACTTTTTATCAATGAATAATTAAAAATAAATGTAATATGATAATGATGATATGTTGTTAAAACGGGAAATAACTCTTTACTAAATACAATAGCAATAGCATTTAATACTCAAATTTGCGAACGAAAACAATAAAAAAGAATAAGATGAAAACAACAGTAATAAGGCTGCTTTTTATGGCGATAATTTTTGTCTGCATGAACAATAAACCGTCTGTTTGCATCTGTCAAGTGCAGAATAAAACCCAAGCTAATGTTAAATTTTCATGAATTAAATCGTTTTTATTAAAATATAAGGTAGTGTCTTAAATTATCAGAAATCATTATTTCCGAAAACTCCTGTTTTATAATAATATCTTTCAATATACATTCCTATAACGTTATCGTGAATCTGTTCATTCTTTGAAAAACAAAT
>JAIRZQ010000180.1 GCA_031267135.1 Prevotellaceae bacterium | reverse complement strand
CATATTTTGACAGATGATTTGATGTGGTAAACAGATTAATATTACAATTACCCCGATTTCACCATATTTTTGGCAAAAATCGGGGTAATTTTCAGGAAATGATAGTTTGTTATAAGGTTACTATCAATATGTTACTCATTTTCTGAATATCCCTATATTAAATAATCGTAAATTCAAAACAAATTCTAAAATATGTGCTGTTTTTAATAGTTTTCTTATAAATATTTTTCTGTTTTTTCAAGATGTATTCCATGTGACCCCTTTATCAAAATCGTGCGATTTTCAATTTTATTTTCACATAGATATTTTATACATTCATCAACATTTTTGAAGCATCCGAATTTCATGTTGTGCGCCGCTTTTGAAAAACAGTTTCCAACAAGCAATACATCGCTTATATTCGATTCTGCTATCATTTTTATAATATTCTGATGTTCATTTTCGCTGCTTGCGCCAAGTTCAAGCATATCTCCCAGTATCAACATTTTATTTGTTGCAGCTTGATTAATAAAATTTTGCAGCGATGCCTGCATGCTTGTCGGATTTGCATTGTACGCGTCCATATACAGAATATTTTGCTGTGTTTTTATTTTTTGTGAACGATGGTTTTCGGGAATATATGATTCTATTGCATCGGCAATATCCAAATCGGATATATTAAAATATTTACCTGTTGCAATTGCTG
This sequence comes from Prevotellaceae bacterium, assembly GCA_031267135.1. Lineage (GTDB taxonomy): Bacteria > Bacteroidota > Bacteroidia > Bacteroidales > UBA932 > JAIRKV01. The sequence continues at coordinate 9,025 of JAIRZQ010000180.1, read as the reverse complement.
CCAGAGCATTATCAATATTAAACTGTCCTACTAATTTCGTGCGGACTTTTGTCCTGTTAAACATGAATTGAAGACAGTCGTTTTTATCATCGGTCGCAAGTACTTTTATGCCACAGTCTTGTTGACTGTATTCTATGATGTTCTTTTTATCTGCAAATTTTGCCGCAATTTTCGATATTATATCAATATCTTTATTAACAAATATTTTTCCATTGTTTACAGCCAAAAATTCAAACAGTTCGCCTTTTGCCTTTGCAACGCCATCAATGTTTTTGAAAGATTCGAGATGAGCTTTGCCTATGTTGGTTATTAATCCGAAATCGGGATTGGCAATTTTGCATAATGTTTCAATTTCGCCAAAATTGCTGGTTCCCATTTCTACAATGGCAAAATTATTGTCCGGCTTCATATTGAGCAATGTTTTCGGCACTCCTATATGATTATTTAAATTTCCTTCGGTTACGGCAATATTAAATTTTTTTGAAAGCGTGCGATGTACAAGTTCTTTTGTTGTTGTTTTTCCATTGCTCCCGGTAATGGCAAGTACAGGCAAACCCAGTTTTTTGCGATGATATGCTGCCAGTTCCTGTAAAGTCTTGAGAGCATCATCTGTTACAATAACATTCTCTTTGTCTGATAATGATTTATCATCGGCTATTGCGTAAGCAGCGCCTTTTTCGAAAGCGGAGTCAACAAATTTATTCCCATCAAAATTATCGCCTTTAAGCGCAACAAAAATGGAATCGGGCATGATTTCCCTACTGTCGGTAATTATATTCGGATATTTTTTGAATATTTCGTATATATCTGGAATTTTCATGTGCAGTTTATTATATAAAAAACAAAAACCTCATTCAGAGGTTTTTGTTTTATTTCATTAATTGATTTTATCTTTTTCGTCTTTTACCTGCAGCAGCCTGATCTTCTTTTGTTCCTACCATATTCATGGCACAGCGAAAACCTATATCGCAGGCTGATTTGTCTTCGTCGAGGTAGCGGCGTGTACTGGGACTCAACCAGTATGCTCTGTCCAAAAACGAGCCGCCTTTATAAACTCTTGACTTATCGCTTATAAGAGATGTACGTCCCTTGCCGAGTGTTCCTTCGCCCTGATAATACATATCCGAAGTTTTTGACAGGGCTTCCGGGTTATCAATCGCGGAAATATCTGTCATAAGCGATCTGTGATCTCCGTCGTTGTAGTTACGCAAATCTCCTGTTTGGTAATTGAACCTGTCGGGAGTATATCCTACAGTATCATATATCATTTTGCCGTACTGGTCTTTTTGCAATGGTTTTCCTTCGCTGTCAACAGCAAGTTGTGTATAAACGTTTCCCCGGAATGGCTGGAATTCATCCATATCGTTGAACGATAACGGGCGATAAACATCTAAAACCCATTCGTTGACATTACCTGCCATGCAGTACAAGCCATAATCATTAGGAAGAAACGAGCGGACAGGAGCCGGCGTAGCAAAACCATCGTTGGCATTGCCGGCAACTCCCATAAGGTCGCCTCTGCCTCTTTGGAAATTAGCCATCATTTGTCCGCGTGTTTTTTTAAAGTTGCTGCGAGTAGAACCGCCTGTCCAAGGATAAACCTTGCGTTCCGTTATGCGTTCATTTTGTGTTACGCCTATAAGTCCGGCAGCGGCAAATTCCCATTCGGCTTCTGTCGGAAGGCGATATTTTGAAAACAGTATGCCATCGCTCATTCTTACTTTGCGCGTTGCATTTTTATCTTCCGATGATATGTCTTTCAATCCTTTTTTAACCGTGCCTTCATATTGTCCGGCAAGATATGCATCCGTATTGAAATTATTATCATCTTTCTGATTTGCCAAATCCAGCTTCAGAATGCCTTTTTTTACAAGCTGCACTTCGTTTACGCGGTCGGTGCGCCATAGGCAGTAATCGCTTGCCTGTAGCCATGTAACGCCTACCACAGGATAATCATTAAACGAAACATGCCTGAAATATGTTTCAACCATTGGCTCGTTATATGACATTGGACTGCGCCATACCAGTGTGTCGGGCAATGCATTCAGCATGACATTCGGGTAAGACACAAAAGTCGTGCTCAACCAGTGTATGTAGTGTCTGTAATCGACATTACGAACTTCCGTTTCATCGATATAGTACGAATCAACGGTAACTCGGCGTTGAGTATTATTGTTTGCGTAGCCAAGATCTTCAATAACCCGTCCCATAACATACAGTCCGCCTTCAATAAATACAAGACCCGGCGCTGTGGCTTGCTTTTTCGGTGTAAGCACTTCAAAACCGCCATATTCACGGTCGTTATACTTCCATCCTGTTGTTTCGGAAACGCCGCTACTTTTCTTATTCAGGAAACATCCTGTTAAACTTAATGCAAGAATGCAATAAATTATCGGTAAAAATTTAAGTTTCATAATATCATTATTCAATAAATAATTCCACAAAATTATTACTATTTTTCAATATATTAGCATTTTTGTTCATTTTTATATAATTTAAATTTATTAAATATTGTTAATACGGACATTTATATGTTCGTGTTCGCTGATATTCAGTCGGTTGCCTGTCGCGATAAATACCCTGCAATGTACGTTCTTCTTCACTGTTTTTTAATTTAATTATAACACTTACTTCATGAGCCGACACATATCGAGGCTTTGCTCCCAAATCGCCAAAATTGGCGCTGTATGATATATTAAAATGCTTTGTTCTGAAGCCGGCAGCCGTAACAAAAGTTGAGTTATTAAAGTTTGTATCCGACCGGTGCGCCAAACCGATAAATATCTTATCTATATCAAAATAAGCGCCGATGTCGATGTCGTCAAAATCATATTGCCGTATATATCTTACGTATGGAGATATAACAAATGCATCTTTTTTTACGGCTCTGCTGTTGTATCGTTGAAGCACGGGAATGTCAAATGCCATGTAGCCTGTAATTTTCAATGGAGCAGGTAGCGATATTAGCGTTGAATTTGACAGGTTTTTGCCACTCAGATTAAGTAATGCCGCGCCTGCCTTGAACCGCTTAAACAGTACCGTTGCGCCAAATCCTGCATATACGGTATTGTTTTGTATAACAGGATAATTTGCCGGATAAGCCATGTTTCCGTTAAAATAAGGCATATCGGGAAAAATCAATCCGTTGGGATCGCGTTTTCTGCTGAAGTACGAAATCGACAAGCCTCCGCGCACATATAATTCATCTGATATGCGTATGCTGTTTGAATAAGCCAGACTTACAGATGTTGTTACAAAAACGCCATTCCCCACATTATCGTGCATTATCATCAGTCCCAGTCCGCTGTGAATTTTTGGCAGATATAAATCGTATGCCGCAGTATATGTTGCAAACGGGCTTTTATATGTCGGATATTGATTGCGGTATCCAATCGAAACCCTCGAATAATCTTCATTGCCAACATGACTCGGATTAAAATTCATTGCCGTTGATTCAAACAAACTGAATATCGGATCCTGCGCATATGAAATATTTGTATATGTCAATGACAAATAAATTATAATCAAAGATGAAAATTTACGGCAATATTTTATTGTATCAATCTTGTTCAGCACAATATTTAATGATAATTATACCATGCAAAGATATATAAAATTATTTATACGAATGCGCGGCTTTAGTTTTTTCTTTTTTTAACTTTGCAAAAATTTTAATAATCATGATAAGAATAGGAAACGGATACGATGTTCACAGGCTGATCGATGGAATTGATTTGTGGATTGGCGGAATAAAAATTGATTCCGGCAAAGGCGCAGTTGCACATTCTGACGGCGATACTCTTATTCACGCAATATGCGATGCACTGCTCGGCGCTGCGGCATTGAAAGATATAGGACATCATTTTCCCGACAGCGATATGCAGTATAAAAATATCGACAGTAAAATAATCTTGCGGAAAACGGTGGATTTAATTGCCAGAAAAGGTTACGCCATTGTCAATGTCGATTCTGTTGTCTGCTTGCAGCAGCCTAAAATAAATCCGTACATGGGTGAAATGCAAAAATGTTTGGCAAAAGTAATGAATATCGATGTTGACAGAATTTCGATAAAGGCAACCACTACCGAAAAACTCGGTTTTGTCGGACGCGAAGAAGGCGTTGCCGCTTATGCTGTTGCACTGATAGAAAACAATAAAACAGGCAATTAGGCGAAGACTTCAGGAAAAACCCGGTTCGCAGTATAGCAGAGGCTATAAGCCGAATAAAGGAATTGACGGGCATTGAGAGGAAACCCACACAGGTAAGAACCTTTCTGCATAAACACGGTTTTAAATACCGTAAACTGTCCTCCACTCCCGGGAAAGCGGATACGGAGAAACAAAAACAGTTTCTTAACGAAACGTTAACACCGGCCATAGAAAAAACGCAGAAAGGCGAGATCAAACTCCTGTTTTGTGATGCGGTACATTTTACTCTGTCAGCGTTTTTATGCATGGGGTTTGGTCGCAGGTGCGAACATTTTTAAGAACCTCTCACGGACGTAATCGTATCAATGTGCCTGGTGCTGTTCATGCGATCAGTAAGGAAGTTACCACCCTTATCAATTCCACTTACATTACGGTGGAAACAGTCATGTATTTCCTTGTTCAACTGAAAGAAAATACACGCTCAAAACCATTTTTTTAGTATTGGACAATGCCAAATACCAACATTGCGATGCCGTTAAGAAGAAAGCCGAAGAACTCGGAATTACGCAGCTTTTACTTTCATGGCGAGTTTTTTACTTATGCTATTTTATCTCAAAACAATGCAAAAACATCTATTGATTTCAGAAACTACGACAATGATAAGCCCAATCGCTGTGTGCCTTTTGTGCTGTGTAATGATTATTGCCGGAAATTGACTTCGTTAATGCAAAAATTAGGTTTAGATACAGGCTCGTGTGATATTCTGGTGGATAAAAACGATAATTATTATTTTTTGGAAGTAAATCCGGCAGGGCAGTTTGGGTATGGCGTATTTATGTGTAATGAAAATATTGAAAAATTTATTGCCAATTACTTAATAAATATGAATTTATGAATACTGCTACTGCTCTTAATTATAAATTAAAAAAAGACGACAATGAACATGTAGAAAGAAAAATTGTAACAAATCATCAATTAGGTACAAACTTTTATTATACAGTTCTATTTTACAAACACTTGACACGTTATTTCTTGCCAATAACCAGTAATGAACAGTCATGATAAATATCTGATATTTTTGCCTTCCTGTATTCTTGTTAAAGGATATGAACGCAGTGTAATACTTGATATTCAACGTGCAATACTTGATTTTGTGCCGAATGATGTGTATGATATTTTTCAAAAATACAACAAACAAAAAATCGGTGATATTTTGTTGAATTACAATAATGAAGAGCAGGAAATTGTAATGGAATACATTGATTTTCTGACACAAAATGAATATGCAATTTTAGGAACAAAACATGATGCCGAACATATTTCTGCAATGCCGTTGAAATATAATTTTTGCGGGAAAATTACAAATTGCATTTGCGAATATTCAGAGTTTACGCATAAAAATATTCATATAATATTGAATACAATAGATACTCAATTAGGATGTTCTGCATTTCAAATTGTCTGTAAGCAACGAATCACAATCAAAAAATTGATAATTTTTCTCGAAAATTTTTAAAATATAACATATCTCAATCATATAGAAATTGTTTTGCCATATTCGCCTGAATATTGTGATAAAGACCTTGACAAATTATTATATAATCCAATAATCAACAGATTGATTTGATATTCCGCACCTTTTGACAATGTTAAAGATTTGAAACATACCTTTATTGTTTATTTACGTGAAAATCTAAAAAACAATACATGTGGAGTTGTAGATAAATATTACTTCACACAAAATATTTTTCATATAACAGAAGCATTGCATCATAATACCTACCTTCACAAAAAACTGTTTATTGACAAAAGTGGAAATATTAAAAACTGTCCGTTTTCAGAAACTGTTTTTGGAAATATTTTAAATGATGACGTTGAAAAAATAATAACAACTTCTTCGTTTAAAAAATATTGGAATATAAAAAAAGACGACATAGAAGTTTGCAAAGATTGTGAATTTCGTTATGTTTGCACCGATTGCAGAGTTTTCATCAAAGAAAGCAGCAATATTTATTCACAACCTGCCAACTGCAACTATAACCCATACATTGCCAAATGGAAAGGCGAAGAAGGTTATATTACGGTAGAAGAATGGTTGAACAAAACTAATAACTTTCTATAAAAATTAACGCAAATCATTTTATTGTAAAAAATTCTTTAACTTTGTATTGTTAAAATAAATACATTGAACACTTTCCCTACATATCAACAGTTGGATGCAATGGATTGCGGTGCAACCTGTTTGCGAATAATTTGCAAGTATTACGGCAAAACATTTGCTGCTGCTACTTTGCGCGATCGTTGCCATACCACACGCGAAGGCGTTTCGATGCTGGGAATTAGCGATGCTGCCGAAAGCATAGGCTTTCGCACGGCGGGAGTGAAAATCACTTTCGAGCAACTTTGCAGCGAGGCACCGTTGCCCTGTATTGTACACTGGAATCAGAAACATTTTGTTGTTGTTTACAAAATAAAAAAATCAAAAAACGACAACAACATAATCATTTATGTTGCCGACCCTGCCGCAGGACTTTTGGAATATCGCAAAGAACCGTTTTTAAGATGCTGGCTTTCTACTGTTGACGAAAAAGCGCAAAAATACGGTACTGCGCTTTTGCTTGAGCCTGCGCCTCAATTCTACGCCGAAGAAGGCGAAGACGATAAAAAAGGCTTGCGCTTTGCATATCTCATCAAATATCTCAAACCTTACAAACGTTATCTTGTTCAACTTGCTTTAGGAATGTTTACGGGAAGTATTTTGAGTCTGATATTACCCTTTCTCACGCAGGCTGTTGTCGATACGGGAATAGGAACAAACAATCTGAATTTCATAATCGTAATGCTCATTGCGCAGGTTATGCTCACCATTGGGCAAATGGCAAACAGTCTTATACGCAGCTGGTTAATGCTACACATGACAACCCGAATAAGCATAACTCTCATTTCCGATTTTTTGAGTAAACTCATGCGGCTTCCAATTTCGTTTTTCGACAGCAAAATGATAGGCGACATAATGCAGCGCATTGGCGATTACAACCGCATACAGACTTTTCTTACAGGTTCGTTGCTCAGCATTGTTATGGCTTTGGTAACTTTTGTAATTTACGGTTGCGTAATGGCGGGATATGATTTGGGAATACTCGGAATATTTTTGTTAGGCAGCATTTTATATATACTTTGGATATTGATATTTATGAAACGCCGCCGCAAACTCGATTACATGCGATTTCAGGAAGCGGCTGCAAATCAGAGCAATATAGTACAGTTGATTTCGGGAATGCAGGATATAAAACTCAATAACTGCGAAAAGCAGAAACGCTGGGAATGGGAACGAATTCAGGCAAAACTGTACAAAATAAGCGTCAAAGGTTTGTCGCTGCAACAAACGCAAACGGTAGGCGGTTTGTTTATCGATCAGACGAAAAATGTTTTCATATCGTTTCTTGCGGCAAGCGCAGTTATCAACGGTAGCATGACTTTGGGAATGATGACGGCATTGCAGTACATAATAGGACAGTTGAATGCTCCTCTGTCGCAATTCATATCGTTTGTGCAGGCTACGCAGGATGCAAAAATAAGCCTCGAGCGGCTTAACGAAATTCATACCAGAGATGACGAAGAGCCCGCAAATGCCGAAAAAATACGGATAATTCCCGAAAATGCAGATATTCAGCTGCGAAATCTTGTTTTTCAATATGACGGACCACATTCCGAAAAGGTTTTGAATAATATAAATATCACAATACCTGCAAATAAGGTTACGGCGATTGTAGGCACAAGCGGCAGCGGAAAAACAACTCTGTTGAAATTGATTTTAGGGTTTTATAAACCTGTTGCAGGTGAAGTTTTAATTGGTGGAAAGGCGCTTGAAAAATACAGCGACAGTTGCTGGCGAAGCCAGTGCGGAGTTGTGATGCAGGAAGGTTATATATTTTCGGATACAATAGCAAACAATATTGGCGTTTCCGACGAAATTCCCGATATGCAGCGTGTGCTAAAATCGGTTGAGATTGCCAATATTGCCGAATTTATCGACAGTTTGCCTCTCGGCTACAACACAAAAATAGGAATGGATGGACACGGCTTAAGCACAGGACAAAAACAGCGTTTGCTTATTGCCCGTGCCGCTTACAAAAACGCGAAATATCTGATATTCGACGAAGCCACAAACTCTCTTGATGCCAATAACGAAAAATTTATTATGGAAAAACTGAAGTATCTGTTTGAGGGCAAAACTGTAATTATTGTTGCACATCGTTTGAGTACTGTTAAAAATGCAGATAATATTGTAGTTTTGGATAAAGGCGTAATAATAGAAGAAGGCACGCATAAAGATTTGATAAGCAGGCTAGGGCACTATTATAATCTGGTAAAAAATCAGCTTGAATTGGGCAACTAATGAACAATGAACAATGAATAATTAATAATTAATAACGGCGGATACTTTATAAATTGATTGAACTGTTAAAATGAGATTTTGAATTTATTATAAAAACATAAAAATACATTATAATTTTAACACCTGTTATACAGCAAATTAAACTATTATCTTGAACTTTAGCTTATAATGTTGTATCAATTTGTATATAAAACATATCAAGTCAAACTAAAAAAACAAAATAAAATTTTTATATATCTATAGAATAATACTGTATATAAATTTCATTAAGTTTCAATTTGTAATTTAATGCCAAAAATAAAATAATTTTTAAAATTTTGTTCAAAATATTTGCATATATGAAAAATAAAATTATTAAGTTTGCAGGTACATTAATAATGTATAATGATGGCAACTATAAAACTCATACAAACTGGAATAATTTTGCCGACAGGCAAAGCGTTTCTTATTATTTTTCTGTTCTATGCACGTTTTTTCT
>JAIRZQ010000143.1 GCA_031267135.1 Prevotellaceae bacterium | reverse complement strand
GATGAATCGCCCCCCGAACCGACACTTTTTGATTAGAGGGGGCTTGTACATTAAAAAAACACTACTCAACCGCAATTTTACAGCAGTTGAGCATTGCTTTTTTGCCTATCCCGTTTTTTTAGCGGACAGTAATAGATTGAAATATCGCTAAATTTACTGATGATGAAATTAAACAATGAGTTATCAATATTAAATTAACAATACCCAGTTTTTCCAGTCGGGACAATGGGAACTTTGCGCAAAATATTGCGGCAAAGATTACACAACTACACGTTCACATGTACGTTTTAACGAAAACACTCAACAATATGAAACGGACTTGTTAACAGTATGGAAAGAAAAAGGTAGATGGTTTCTTCATCAACTGAAAAAAGACGGAATATTAAAGTAAAAATGTTTTCTGTAGCAAGCCCTCAAATGAGGGCTTTGCTGTTTAATGTTATTTAACGAAAACTATTGATAAAATATTTTGTCAATAACAAAAATGTTATTATCTTTGCGCTATCAAACAGTAAAGGATATATAAATATGAAAAGTAAAAAAAGAAGAGAAGCAGAAAGAGACCTGCTATTTTATCTCGAATTTTGGAAGCACTTCGCACCTGACTCACGAGACAAATTTCAAAAGGAAATAGACAGGTTGGAGGAAGAGCTTAAAGAAATGGATTAAAAACAAAAGCCCTCTCGAAAGGGAGGGCTTATTAAAGAAATGATTATGAAACCCAAAATAGAAGAATTAAAAAAACGCTATAGAGTAGCAAAAACCAATGCAGAATTAGATGCTATAAGAAAAGAAATTGCTGAATTAGCAGCAACAGATAGACAGGAATTTGAAAAAGCAACACTGTCGTCGATAAAAGAAACAAATGAAAGGTTGCAGGAAGACAGGTTGCGTAAACGCATTGAAGATATATTGCCGGCAATATCGGTATCGTATCTTGCAAAAAAATATTTTGGTAAAACGCCACAATGGTTTTATCAGCGGCTTAATGGGAATCTGGTAAACGGCACAGAGGCAAAATTTACCGAAGACGAATTGAAAACGCTTTCAACCGCGTTTCTGGATTTATCTGATAAAATAAAACAATCAGTTTCCTTTATTGTTTGATAAATTAAGTTTATTGATTGCGCCCTGCCTTTTGGCGGGGCTTTTTGTTTTATTAATAAATTATTGATGTTTTGTTAATAAAGCTTCCATCAAACCAAAAAAATGTTGCAGCTTTGTTAAGCAACAAGCCCTCAAAAAGAGGGCTTTGTTTTATTGGCGTGTGTAAATTACTTTGTGACCCACTAAGTCATCGAGGTGAATGTATGTTTTATTAAGTATTAAAATTTTCTGTCTTTCACCCCAATAATCACTATTGAGTGGAGTTGATATTACAAAAAAACTTCCATCTTCTTCTTCAATCTTATATGAATAATATCTATATTCATCAAAATAAACATCTGAATCGGATGGCAAAAAATGTTGATGTTTTATGTGTTCATTATTTATATTAAATTCATGAGCAAGATAGCAGTCGTTGCAAAATGATAAAGCAAATTTCCACGTCCCTACAATCCCAAATTTTACACTTTCGAGGTTGGTAAGGTAGCCTTTTTCGTTGTCGTATTGGATATTTTCATCGTCTTTGCTACAAGCAATAAGTGCAACAGTACATAACAGCAGTAATATTTTTTTCATTTTTGCATATTTTAAAATTGTTTTACAAAGGTAAATGTTTTTTTTCATTACCAATAAAAAACCCCGCAAAAAGCGGGGCAACGTTTGGTTTATTTATGTCAAATTAATTAAATAACCGAAACTAAATCTTTACCTATTGTATGTATCCCATCAACTATACGCTGACGTTGTGCATCGCGTGGAGTACGGTGTCCCATCGCATAATGTCCTAACAATTTTTCATTTATTCCCGTTGCTCTTGAAATAGCAGCGCGAGTAATCACACCATCAAGGCTATGAAGTAATGCTGATGCGGTAAATGAATATTCAAACTTATAATTTCCATTTACAAGCCATGTTTCGAGTTTATCACCATCTTTAATGCTGCCCTCAATATGAAAATCCAATGCTTCCCTTAAAGCCTTTTTTACGCCGTCAATTGTTTTTTCTGTTACAATCACACAGCCATTGACATAATCGCCGGCAACCGATGCCGAATAATTTTTGCCACTCCATCCTATTAATACTTTAACCGTATTCATTTTGTTTTTATAGATATTATCAATTTTATTTTTATAGATGTTATTAATAATTTTCTGTTTTTTACAGGGTAGTTATTTTCTCAATCCTGCCTGCCTGAAAATACTGAATAATTCGTCTTGTTCTAATGTGTCGCTTAGTTTTCTGTTTACTGTTACTTTTCCTTTTTTTGTTGGATGTTTGAATTGCCTATGACTTCCTTTAGTGTCGAATAAATACCATCCATCATCGATTAACATCCTGATAATTTCACTAACTTTGTAGCGTTTCATTGTTTTATAAGATTTAGATAAATTAAAGGCACAAAGATAGTGCATTTACTATCTTTGTCCAAACTTTTTCAGTTAAATAATCTTAAAGTAATTTCTAATGACTAATAGATATGCGATACGCTGCATATCTGTCGTTGGTTAAATTATAAAGGGTTGTAAATTACTGACAAAAACATGTCATACGGGCGGCTTTTTTTTGCCATATTTTTGTGTCTGCATATAGAAGTAATTGTTTTTCATATTTCGGGGCTTTGCTCCGGTTAAAGCCCCGAATTTTG
>JAIRZQ010000136.1 GCA_031267135.1 Prevotellaceae bacterium | reverse complement strand
GGTAATACACCCGAAGATTTAAAAAGCCGCAAGAGATATATTACGAATTTCTATGCAAACTGGATAATAGCAAATCCGACGAAACACATTTACAATATTTCACTGGGCAGTTTTATTGAAGTCAAATTTTTGTCGATACAGGAAACGGCAAGCAAGGCGGCAATACGTTATAAATCTACTTTAGCCGTTACTTATTTGACCGAAATTCTGGAAAAAAGCCGTAAAAAAAGGAAATCCACAGGAACCGAAAAAAGATAACGAAAAACAAAAGCGTTTTTCAAAAATATTCATACTCGAATACGAAAGGGAAAGATTTGGAAAAATCAAACTTACCGTTGGCGAACTGCGCGGAAACGGACAAAAAGTGCAATATTGCATTACCGCAATAGAAAACGACTGACAACCCGCAACGAATCAGCAATAGTCATCAGTCGTTATAAAATTACGCTGCAAAGATAGTGCTAATTCCCGCATGGGCACAATTATTTTTTTGTGGTTTTCTATTTTACGGATTTATCGTGAATCTTCAATTTGATTGCGTTTGCCGTCTTTTACTCCGTTTCGTCTACGATTTGGGCGTAGATTTGAAAAAACGTTTCTGTTTGAACAGCACGCTTTCTTTTAGATAAAACAACACTATAATGTAGCTGTTTCAAAACTAAGTATTATCTTTGCGGCCTACATCACAGTATGGCGTGACCTACATCACAGAATATCACAACGTAGGTCACAATACTTTATGATGTAGGTCACAATAATAAAGGATAAGCAGAAACAGTTCAGTTTCAGGTATGAAATTCAACAGTTTCTACTGATAAACAGATTAATTGATAAGGTAAAATGAGCATTTATTACAGAATGATGGAACAGACGGACAATCTGCATTCGGAAGGAGATAAAAGGCGGGGATTTTATCCGCGCATTGTCAGTAAACGGACGGTCGGGCTGCGTGAACTGTGCCGGCGGGCAGCCGAAGGTACAACGATTAACGCTTTTGAACTGGAAGCCTCCGCAGGATTCTCGAAGAACTGGCGGACGGTAACAACGTGTGTATCGAGGGGTTCGGTACTTTTTCGGTCAGCGCGGAAGCCGTTCGGGATGTGCATACGGAAAAGGAAGTCCGTGCAGAATCCATTCGCGTAAAAAAGATTGTGTTTAAAACCTCGCAGGCATTGATGAGGCGGCTGACAGGATTCACTTTCCGGAAAATGCCTGCGAAATAACGAAAAAAATATTACGGTTACATCAATTTCGGCTTGGTCTAAGTCATCATGCCTTGAACAGTATCACCTGCCTTTTGACAGTTTTTTCTAAAAAGTTGCATTTACCACTTGATGTTGCGGTTTAAAAATTGCAAAAAAATAAAATATATGCTAAATTAACAATATCAAAAACACAAACCCTCTTTCGTGCGAAAGAGGGTTTGCCCAATAATTAAAACCATTAAAAAAATTAGAGAGCGTTCACCTTAATAGCAAGTTTGCTTTTAAGGTTTGCCGCTTTATTTTTGTGTATAATATGTTTTTTCGCAAGCTTATCAAGCATTGCCGACACTTTCGGAAATAGAGACTCGGCTGCAGCCTTGTCTGTTGTATTGCGTAAGGCTTTAATAGCATTACGTGTTGTTTTTGCGTAGTATTTGTTATGTATTCTACGCGTTTTTGTCTGTCTTATTCTTTTTATTGCAGATTTATGATTTGCCATAATTTTATTGTTTGTATTGTAGTCCATAGCGGAATCGAACCGCTGTTTCAAGGATGAAAACCTTGCGTCCTAACCCCTAGACGAATGGACCTCTTGTGGTTATTAAATTATATTTTAACCGATTTCGGGCTGCAAATGTAGGTTTAAATTTTGAACCTGCAAAATTTTTTCAAAAAATATTTTAAAAACATGATAAAATTTTGTTTTTTCGCCCGAAAGTACTATCTTTGCAGCCCAAAGTTCAAGACCGAATAAAGGGAAATATACCGCGGAGTAGAGCAGTGGCAGCTCGTCAGGCTCATAACCTGAAGGTCGTTGGTTCGAATCCTTCCTCCGCTACTAATCGAAGGCTGTTTCAAAAAAAAGACAGCCTTTTTTGATTTTACCTTAGTTGAACCCATATAACCAAACCTCAAATGCGTCTCAAACGTAAAATACCTCAAGTCCCTATTGAAATTTTGCATGGTTATAGAAACTGTTTTGAATTTTTTCAAGTCATTCTGTTATGTATCAATTTGAAAATTACATAGCTGAAAATAAGAGGGTTCAAATTTAAATTTGCTTCAAAAACTATTTGAATTTAACAAGTGCAGACAAGGTTTCTATCACCGTAGCCGTTGTCAATTTTGCTTACATAAGGGAAAAATTTGTTTTCTTTTATCCAGGGCAGAGGAAATGCAGCCTGTTCGCGCGAGTATTTATGATTCCATTCGTTTGCGCAAAGTTCGACTGCCGTATGAGGCGCCATTTTCAATACATTGTCTTCGGCATCAGCTTTACCGCTTTTAATATCTTCACATTCCAGCTTTATTTTTATTAACGCTTCAACAAATCTGTCCAACTCCGGCAGGGATTCGCTTTCGGTCGGCTCAACCATTAATGTTTCGTGAACAGGAAACGAAAGCGTAGGCGCGTGAAAACCATAATCCATCAACCGGCGGGCAATGTCGCCGGCATCTATTCCGTATTCGCGCTTGAAATGCTGCAAATCGATGATACATTCATGTCCTACTCTGCCGTGTTCGCCCGTATAAAGAGTTTTAAAATGAGGCTTAAGCGCTGCAGAAACATAATTTGCATTCAGTATCGCCATTTCGGTAGCCTGCCTTAATCCTTCGCTGCCCAGCATTTTTATATATGCATAAGAAATAGGCAACAGCATTGCACTTCCGTAAGGAGATGCGGCAACGGGAACTCCGTTTTTGCCACCTGTATTTATCTGCGAGTGCGAAGGAAGAAAATCGGCAAGATGTTTTGCAACGCTTATGGTTCCAACTCCGGGGCCACCTCCTCCGTGCGGCATTGCAAAGGTTTTATGTAAATTCAAATGACAAACATCAGCGCCTATTATTCCCGGATTTGTAATTCCGCACTGAGCATTCATATTCGCGCCGTCCATGTAAACCTGTCCGCCGCAGGAATGTACAATTTCAATAATTTCCGCTATGCGGCTTTCAAATACTCCATGCGTCGAAGGGTATGTAATCATTATGCACGAAAGATGTTCTTTGCCGTCTTCGGCTTTTTTTCTCAAATCATCAACATTTATGTTTCCATTTTCATCACAGTTTATAACCGATATTTTCATTCCTGCCATTGCTGCGCTTGCAGGATTTGTGCCATGTGCCGAAGACGGAATAAGAGCAATGTTGCGTTGCGATTCTCCGCAGTGTTTTTGATAATTGCGAATGGTTATCAGCCCGGCATATTCGCCTGCCGCGCCTGAATTTGGCTGTAAGGATGTTGCCGCCAAACCTGTGATTGCCGACAAGTCTTTTTCAAGTTCGCCTATAAGTTCGGCATAACCTTGCGCCTGGTCGACAGGAACAAAAGGATGAACAGATGCAAATTCGGGAAAACCGAGAGGCAGCATTTCTACAGCCGCATTCAGCTTCATTGTACATGAGCCGAGTGAAATCATGCTGTGGGTGAGTGAAATATCGCGCCGTTCAAGTTTTTTTATGTAACGCATCATTTCTGTTTCGGAATGATACCTGTTGAAAATATCCTGCTGCAGGATTTCGCTATGACGGGCAAACTTTTCGTTTATTTCGGCATCCTTGCACCGGCAATCATTACCGGCCGGCTTGCCGTTATCGAATATGTTAAGCAGGATTTGAATTTCGTCGCATGTTGTAAGTTCGTCCATGCTTATGCGAACCGTACCTTTGTCGGTATAATACAAATTTATTTTCTTTTCGAGCGCTGTCTTTCTTATCTGATCAACATTGGCATTAAGAATTTCTATCGTATCGAAAAAATGTTTGCCTGCAAGCGTATAACCCATATTTTCGAGTTTTGCCGCCAACGCCGCAGCATAATTATGTATGCGCGTGGCTATTTGCCTTATTCCGTGCTGCCCGTGATAAACGGCATACATTCCTGCCATTGTAGCCATAAGAGCCTGCGAAGTACAGATGTTTGATGTTGCCTTTTCGCGTTTTATATGCTGTTCGCGCGTTTGCAAACTCATCCTTAATGCTTTGTTTCCATGCCGGTCGATGGAAATGCCAATAATTCGTCCGGGCATATTTCTTTTGTATTCGTCGCGAGTAGCCATGTAAGCAGCCGAAGGACCTCCGTATCCCATTGGAATTCCAAAGCGTTGAGTACTGCCAATGGCAATGTCTGCGCCAAATTCGCCCGGCGCCTTCAAAATGGCAAGACTTAATATATCGGCGCATACAGATACAAGAATTTCCTTGCTGTGAGCAACAGAACAAAGATTGCCGTAATCGCGCAGTTCTCCGTTTGCCGCAGGATATTGTACAATAATGCCGAATGTTTTATCACTGAACGGCAAGTCTTCATAATTACCTGTTTCAACTTCGATGCCCAGAGGCAGGGCGCGGGTTTTTATAACATCTAATGTTTGAGGAAAAATATTTTCGTCTGCAAACAATACGTTTTTTCCTTCTTTTACTGCCCCGCGCGAACGCTGGTTGAACATCATAATCATTGCTTCAGCTGCTGCCGTTGCTTCATCAAGTAGCGAGCAGTTAGCAACAGGCAAAGCGGTTAAACTGCATATAACCGTTTGAAAATTTATCAGGGCTTCCAGCCTGCCCTGTGAAATTTCGGCTTGATAAGGCGTATAGGATGTGTACCATCCCGGATTTTCAAAAATGTTGCGCTGGATTACAGCAGGCATTGCCGTACCGTAATATCCCATTCCGATAAATGAGCGATATATTTTATTTTTTTTCGCAATTTTATGAAGTTTATTGTAAACCTGATATTCGCTCACGGGAGCATCAAGTTTAATCGGTTCATTGAGGCGAATGGATTCGGGAATTGTTTGATTTATTAATTCCTGCACTGATGAAACGCCTATTGTTTCAAGCATTCGGGTTACTTCGCTTTGGTCGGGACCATTGTGCCGCGATATGAATTGTTCTGACATCATGTTATGATTTTATAATACAATATAAGTTTTATTTAAAATATAAACACAACTTTCATGTGTTTTGCGCTGCAAAGGTAAAAGAAAATTTACATAATACGAATTTTAATTTTAAAATCAAAGTTTACATGCCTGTAAAGCAGCAAAATCAAATTACTTCATTTAGATTGATAATGCTTTTTAGATTTTAAAATTATAAATTGTAACTTTATTATGAATTTTATGAAAAATATGATATAAATATCATTCATAATTCAAAGTTAAATGTTTAATTTTTGACAATACGGCTTATGATTATTACATGCTTTTTTATCGCAGTTTTATAATAAACATAGCCGAATGTTATACAGATATTTTGGCAAATATCAGCGCATGCAGCATTTATCCGATAGATATTAGATCGCTATTTTAAAATTTCAATCATCAGTATTTAGATGATTAAAAAATTATAATTATAAAATTATTAAGTCAAAATTAAAACAATATAATGTTAAATGTGTGTTAAAAATACTTCCTGTTTTTAAACAGTGCTTCATCAACAAGTTTTTTAATGTCGTTATCATTTGCTTTCGGACAAATAAGCAAAACATCATCGGTATCGACAATTAAATAGTTATCAATATCCTTTACAACAACAAACTTGTTTGGATTTGCTTTTATCATCGAATTTTTAACATTGTCGGTAAAAATATTTTTTGTATCTGTCAGATTTTTCGATTCATCTTTCGCTTTGTGCAAAAACAGCGAATTCCATGTTCCTAAATCGCTCCATCCGAAATCTGCACACACAACATCTACATTTCGAGCCTTTTCCATAATTCCAAAATCTATCGAAATAGCTCTGCATTCGGAATATGCATTCCAAATAAAGTCTTTTTCTCTATGCGTATAATAAACATCCGCGCCTGCCGACAAAAGTTCTGCTATGTCGGGAAGATACTCTTCAAAAGATTTTTTTATTGTATCAAGCGACCAGACGAAAATCCCCGAATTCCAAAAAAATTCTCCGCTTTCTACAAATATTTTTGCCATTTCGATGTTTGGTTTTTCGGTAAAGGTTTTTACCTTGAAAATATCCGACTCGGCGCTTTCCTTTTTGTTAATCTGAATATATCCGTAGCCCGTTTCGGGTCGAGTTGGCTTAATGCCTATTGTTACCATTGTTTTTTTCTGTCCAGCAGTAGTTAAGCATTTCTGTATGGTTTCGATAAAAACGTTTTCGTTCAAAATCAAATGATCCGAAGGAGAAACAACAACAGTTGCATCCGGATTTCTGGCAAGCAGCTTGTATGTGGCATAAGCGATGCATGGAGCAGTATTGCGGCGAACCGGCTCTATCAATATGTTTTCATCAACTATATCGGGTAGCTGTTTTTTTATAAGACTTAAATGCGACTCGCCGATTACAATCAAAATATTTTCTTTTGGAATTATTTTTTCAAACCGTTCAAATGTTTGCTGAATAAATGTTTTACCGGTTCCGAGAATATCAAGAAACTGTTTGGGATGCCTATCGCGGCTTAGCGGCCAGAATCTGACGCCTGCACCGCCTGCCATTATTACACAGTAGTGATTTTTGTTTTTTATCATAATTTTGATATTAAATAATATGCAAAATTAAGAAAATAAATGATATTTATAAAAAACAAGTTTGAATAGTATTCAAATGAAAATAAAATCCAATATTTTTAGTAAAATTAGTAGCAATATTACCAACCATTATTTGTGGAATGGCTATAACAGTAAGCGCAGAATTTACTGTACCTCTTCCAATTTCTTTTATTCCATTTGCTACCCATTTTGCACCAGATTTAATAGCATCCCAAAAGTCTTCTCCATTAGGGTCAATAAAATCTCAAAGGATTATTCGCACAATAAACATAAGGGCTTATAGAATAATACTTCTCCGCTAAAGGATCAATACTTAACCATCCTGTCGGGTCGGTTTCGCTGCGTAACATTCTTGCAGAAAAATCAAGCCGGCCCAAATCTCTTATCGTTTGCTTTTCCTTGCCGCTAAACAGGTAATGCGTTGTGAAAATCTTTTTCATACAGCCTTATTTATAACAACTTAATCTAACCATAAATTACATACGTATGCAGCAAAATTTTCATCCGTATGA
>JAIRZQ010000133.1 GCA_031267135.1 Prevotellaceae bacterium | reverse complement strand
GGAGTACCAGTCGCTGCACCATTCTGCCACATTGCCGCTCATATCGTAAATGCCCAGTTCGTTGGGCTGTTTTTTGCCGACAGGATGCGCGCGACTGCCAAAACCGTCTTTAGTAGAAGAGCTTGACCATGCTACATCTTCCTCATTGTTGCTGCCGCTATATTTGTATCCCTGACTTTTGACGCCCCCGCGAGCCGCATATTCCCATTCCGCCTCCGTGGGCAGCCGGTAGTTCCTGCCTGTGGCGACGTTCAAACGGCGGATAAACTCCTGTACCTCATCCCAGTTTACATAATACACTGGAAAATTTTTGCCTTTACCCCTTATTAAGCCCCTGGCTTTTTTGATCTGTTCTTCAATCGAAATTTCCATGACTGCTTCCCATTGCCCCTGCGTTACCTCGTATTTGCATATACTGAAACTGCCGACGCTTACCTGATGCGCAGGCGCATTCCACCTATGAGCTTTCTCCTGTTCGTCGGTACAGCCCATTATGAATGTCCCGCCCTGCACAAAGACCATTTCGGGTTCAATGGAGACGCTTTGCCGGTTAATGACAGGAACAGCGCACGGAATAAGTACCGCAAGCAGCGCTGCGAGCCGGGCTGTACCTGCTTTATGCCTGTTTTCCCTGAAAAACAGCGCTAAAGATGGAACGGTCGCGATAATGAATTTTACTGTTCCTGTCAGTAAATAGATAGCGCCGGCAGTAATGGCGCCTATTGCCACATAATAAGACTTGCTGTTTATGGCAAATGAAACAAGACTTATGCCTCCGCCGGCAGCAAGCGTCAGAATACCGTGACCCAGCTGTTTTAAAGACCGTATTACTTTCGCTTTCCTTATTTCCATCTGTTCCGTCATTCTGTCTTTGGATAAAAGCATATAGACAGTCAGTATATTCAGCGCAAGCAATACTGTTCCGATAATTCCGGCAATATCCATAAAAAGTATGGTCTCTCCGTCCAGCGAATAATGGAAAAACACAAAATAGGCAATGAGACCGAGAGGAAGGAGAAATGCCAGAATACTCCATCCAATAGCCGATTTATCCCTGTATGTCGAAAAATTTCCCATTATTAAATCATTTAATAGAAGACAGAACAACGCTTAAAACAGGGTTTAATGTTTCCTTGTTCAGATTATTTACCATTTCAAGAACAATGGAAGCGTTGATTTTTTGCTTAACCTGCTTCATTGACTGAAAAACAGCCAGCGGCGACAAACCTGTAATCGTAAAAAATGAAGTTAAACTGTTTATCTCGCTTTTGCGAAAAATAAAAAACAATGCGATGGCAGCCAGTATTAAAACAACGTAAATTACAAGCATACGGTAGATTTTACGGTTTTCCTTTCTGATAAGGTTTTCCAGACTCACACGCATTTCTTCCAGCTTGATATTCTGCGTTTCTTCGTCTGCCTCCCCACCTCCCAGCAATACAACATCTTGAGAATAGTTCAATACAATTTTCTTTAACTCCGTCATAACAAACAAGTTTTCTTGGATAATAATTTTACTTTTTTTCTTGCCAGCGCTGTAGCATCCAAATAATTCAGTGATTTATCGGATTGCAGTTCGTAAATAACGCATCTGTACAGGCTTAAAGCAATTTGATACGGAGCTGTATTGATATTGCCGAAAACAATAATATCACGAAAATATTTTTTGATTTCATCCAGCAGTATTATTGAATTGCAAATAATTAAATCAAGCATACATTCTGCATTCTGCGGAATTGCATCAACAAATTCCCTTACGGAATACAGGCCGTCTGCCATTTCTACTTTTTCACAGGAAGGTAGCCAGTGCCCGATAATGCTAACTGCTTCAAAATCACCAATTAGTTGCAAATGCGAAAGCGAAAAGTCTTCAATAACGCTAACGCCACATTTTTCCACATCCGCTTTCACCCCTCTGAAGGGTTTTACTATTTCTTTTTCGTACCGTTTCCACTTGGAACTGGAAAGAAAACCTTTTGAAACACTTTTAACACGGCTTTTTGCAAAGTCCTTGGGACTTTGCTCTTCCAGTTCCTGAAAGAATCTGTCCTTTTCCATTGGAAGCGTTATGCCTAACAGACATTTGTTAAGCGGCGTCGGGCGAAATGTTATATCTTTCATTGCTTTTTTTATCTAAATAATTTTCTGCAATTTCTCCATTTTCAATATAATGCACTATTCTTTTATCTGTAATAGAGATATTGGCAGATTTCAGTTCGTTTTCGAATTTAGTATAAGGGCTAACTTCATCTCTTGAAAGTTTACTTATGATGTTTTTTATCTTCGATAAATTCCCTTCATTTATTTTGAATGTTACATAACTGTTCAGACTTTTCAGATAGCCCAGGCGAGTGTAATACGGAATAGTTACCATGATCAGGTTGTTTTCAATATAAAAATATTCAGCTTTTGAATAGTTCAACTCTTTAAAAGCGCTGTTAAATATTTGTTTAACATTAGACAAAGTCCTGACTTCGTTTATGCTGTTTTTTGTGATAATGGCTTTAACCTCGCTCATACTGTAATCTTGAAATTCAACAAATTCAACTTTTCCCGATTTGATTCCATTAAATTTAAAATGTTCTGCCACCTCTGTAATGCTTTTGAAATCGCCTCTCGTTATTCTGGCTATTCTTGCTCCTTCTGTTTCTATAATTCCAAGCAAATTTACAGGCGGTTTTACAATTTTTTCAGTCGACTTGCCAGTACTAATTTTTTTTAACGTTTTCAAAACCTTTCCACTACTGCCTCCTCTGCACGATTCGAACACGCACATAATCGTGCAGGCACAAAGAATTATGATTATAAACTTTTTCATTTTTATTTGAATATTAATGTCAGTTTAGGAATTCGCCCCGTTTTTGAAATGGTTTCTGGACTCCATTGCGCCTTCATTGTAACCGGCGCTCTGTTTGAAACTGTTTAAATACTTTTTCATGATATTTTGTTTTATTAATTGTTTAACTGTTTATTGTTCCACACTTGTCGAGGGCGTTGCGTCGGTCGGCGGATGTCTCCACTCCGCTTCGCTCCGGTCGACATGACGTGCTTTACATTCCGTTAGGAATGTGTCGCTCGGTAGAAACAGGAATACCCCAAACAACCCTGCATCCTGTAAGGATGCATCCCGATGGGGTGCGGGACGCCTTTTTTAATTGTTCATTATTCATTGTTCATTGTTCTTCCGTGAGATAAGGACATCGTGTTCGCGAGATGAAGACATCGCTTCCGTGAGATGGTGATCTCGTGTTCGTGAGATGGCCATCTTGACCGCGCGAGATGGTGATGTCGCGAAATCAATGTAACCATCTCGCGAGAGCGAGACGGCGAACTCGCGGAAACGAGATCACCATCTCGCATCACCGCTACTTTGAAAGCGATTCCACGGCAGTGAAGGTCGCTTTTTTCAAAGTGTCCTTCATGCTTTCCGATGCTGCAAAACGTTGACATAATAAATATAAATTTTCTCCTGCTCTTACGGCTTCGCAGGTCTTGCCTCCTCGTTGTCGCCACCCGGAGGAGCACTTCGGTGAGATGCCACGGGTGACGGCTAACAACAGGATATGACAATACATCACCAGCGCCTTTAAAGAGGCGTATCGCTGTAACTAACTGTGTGTTAATTTTTTTTGGGTAAACTAATGAATAA
>JAIRZQ010000052.1 GCA_031267135.1 Prevotellaceae bacterium | reverse complement strand
CCAAAGAAAATTTGCCGTTTACGACACAATCTGCGTTTTATCAAGATAAGTTCGGAACAGAAGATGGACAGTATGCTTATGTAGAAAACGTGTTTGAACCCTCGCCGCTCAACAGGATTGCACAAACCTATAATGTTGGCGCTGTTTTCAGAGACGAAGATAAAAAATCCATAAATTATTATTCAACAAACGTTGCAAACGAAGTATTTTTGATGAATGTAAATCAGGCTAACGGTAACGTAACCGTAGCGGGATATTATGCGCCGAATATGCTTTACAAAAATTCAACGACAAACGAGGACGGGCAAACCGTAATAACATTAACCGACAAACTCGGACAGACGATATTAACCCGAACAAAAGACGACAACGATCAAAATTTTGATACATATTATGTATATGACGATTTCGGGCTGTTGGTAATGGTGATTCCGCCCGAATATTCTTCAAGTATAGGAATAAACACAAGCTTATCG
The DNA here is from genome assembly GCA_031267135.1 of Prevotellaceae bacterium. Taxonomy (GTDB): domain Bacteria; phylum Bacteroidota; class Bacteroidia; order Bacteroidales; family UBA932; genus JAIRKV01. The sequence goes on along the minus strand of JAIRZQ010000052.1, from coordinate 6,830 downwards.
CCCGGTTCTGCTATGGTAGCGCGTTACTGTTACACATATAAATACGATGGACGCGGTAATATGATAGAACGCCAAATGCCCGGCAAGGAAGCGGAATATATGGTTTACGACAAAGATGATCGGCTGGTTATGATGCAGGATGGCAACATGCGACAAAACAATCAGTGGATTTACAATGTTTACGACAATGTGGGCAATCTTACAGACAAGACGCTGGTAAAAACAAATCTCACACGCTCGCAAATACAGGCAAAATATTTTGCTTTCAACTTTCACAACGACTACACTTCGCTTGGAGAATCGAGCAGCATATATGTGCCTTTCGGCGGCGACGGCTTTACGGAAGAACATCTTGTACAAAGCGTTAGATATTACGGAAAGTCATATTATGTTCGCAACGACCTTGCTCCGGGAACATATTTACGTTATAACCCATTTACGCTTATTCCCATGAGCAGCGTCGAAGAAGATGACGAAACAGTTTCTTCTATAGACTTGCAGGCGATTAAAAAGCCTTCGGTTCCGATTACAGACCCGACAGAACCGATTGACCCGCCGACAGATCCGCCGGGAGGAGGCGGTGGCGGCGGCTATTTGCCGGTAGATCCCGACCCTGACCCGAATCCTTTGCCTGATCCCTGTCTGGATTGCGACCCGCAGCATTTATATACAACAGGGCTTTTTGCGATTGATATAAAGGGAAATGTCAGCGGCAGCATATTTATAAAAAACACTTATTTATATTGTGTGGATCCGAACAATCCGAATATAAAATATTACACTATTCCCACTGAATATATGAGCATAGCGGAATGTCTGGCATTGTGCAGCCGAACCTTTGCCATATTTGAAGGAATACCGGGAGGAATACAGACGGCAGAATGGAAAAGAAATCCTTCGAGCCTTGCGTTTGAACCTGTTGTAGGAGTTTGCGAAATGACGGATTTGGACAGCGTAAAAGTAAAACATCTCAAAGCCTACGAAAAGCTCAAAATACTGACGGATGATGGCGACTTTGTTGAACGCGCCTTTTATTACGACCGCTACGGACGTGTTATACAGACAGTTGAAAAAAATCATTTGGGATACATAAGCAGATACAGCACGAAGTATGATTTTGTGGGAAATGTGCTTGCGCAGCACGAAAGCCACAAAACAAGTAGTACGGCAACAGATATAAAACTTACACTGTTTACTTATGATGAACGCGGACGGTTGCTCGCCGAAGCTGCAACAGTGAACGGCAGCGACACGGCAAAAGTTGCATATAAATATAATGAACTCGGGCAGCAAATTGCAAAAGTTTATGATAACAATTTGATAACCGACTCAACAAAATACAACATTCAGGGCTGGATAACCGAAAAAACCGCAAGACAGGGCGCTGATAATGTATTTGATATGAAATTGAATTATTACAGTCCCACGCAGGCTAACACAACTCCAAGTTATACCGGAAATATAACCGAATGGACATGGCGGCACGAAAGCGCGGATGTCAATACTTATGCTTTTGAATATGACAAATTGAGCCGGCTGACGGAAAGCCTGATGTACACAAACAACATGCTTACTAATGCCTTTACCGAACAGAATTTGACTTACGACAAAAACGGCAATATTAAAACGCTGAAACGATATGGTGAAACGAATTTAATAAACGACATAACATGCTCTTACAGCGGCAACCGCCTGTGGACTGTAAATCAAATGCCTGCATACTGGTATGATGCCAACGGCAATATGAACAAAGATTACCGAAAAAATCTGGATTTTACATATAACCTGCTTAATTTGCCTTATCAGGTAAAGCAGCAGGATACGGTAAAGGCAACATACACCTACCTTGCCGACGGCACGAAGCTTGCGGCAACGGCAGATACGATTGTTGCAGACATAGCTTCAATCAGAGACGGAATTATTTATGTTACACGGCGTAATGGTTTTGATTATTCAGGCTCTCTGGTTTATACAAATAATAATGGCAGCAGAACGCTGGAAAGCATAGACTTTGGCGGCGGGCGAATAAACAAAACAGGCGCTAATGCGTATGACATAAATTACTTTATTACCGACCATTTGGGAAGCACGCGAGTAATTGTAGATAATAACGGCGAAATAAAAGAACAGAAAGATTTTTATCCATTCGGCAAGGAGCATGAAAACTCGGATTTGATTACTTCCACAAACCGCTGGGGCTACAACGGCAAGGAAAAGCAAACGATAAAAAATTTGGGCTGGCTCGATTTTTCTGCAAGGATGTTCGCAAACTGTGAAGTACCGTTGTTTACTACGCCTGATCCGTTAATGGAAAAGTATTACAGTTTATCGCCTTATGCGTTTTGCGGAAATAATCCGATAAACAGGATTGATCCTAATGGGATGAATTATGACTGGGTGCAGAATATGCAAACCGATGAATACGAATGGATGGATAATGTTACATCTTATGAAAATACACCGGAAGGATATAAATATGTAGGCGAAAGCGCCAATAACATTTTATCTGATATGGGCGTAACTACAAATTATGATGAGCAATATAAAAAGGGGATAGGATTTGGTCTTGATGGAGATGAAAATATGCCGTTAGGCATTGCTCCGATGCTGCCTACTAATCATACAAAAGGTAATATTACTATATCAGCTAATGTTTCTTATAATGTTGAAAATGCAACTGAGAACAACACTGCAGGAGTAACATTTGATGGCATATCTGTTACGGGTAATTTTATACAGCCTGCAAGTCAGAATCAGGAAGGAGGAAATTTATTTGTGTCTTATGGCGACAAGCAGTACAGCAGTCATCTTAGATATCCAACTCCCGGTAGTTCATACATTATACAGGCAGGTGCGACATTACAAACTGCTACGGTTAATATACCTGCAAGCGAAATAAGCAGTTCGAAAGTATTATCAGGTGCATCAATTAAAGCGGCTTTCGCAAATCCTGCTTTATTACGACAGGTACCTTATACTGAATTTAATTGGAATTTACAAACAAGAACAAGTTTTAGACCATTAAAATAAAATTGTCATGAAAAACAAAGCGATCCTTTTTATAATTTTATTAGTCACAATTTTTCAGTGTTCATCAAACAATAAGCAAGATGATAAATGTAAAATAAATAATGAAAAATCTGCAAGATGTGATATGGAATACCAATTAGATAAAGACATTTCTCATCTTGATTCTGCATTGTATTATATTAATGAAGTTTTTGATGAATGTATTGAGTGTAAAAAGTATGCTTTTTTGTTGGGTATGCGTAAAGTAGTCATATATTCGATGAAAAATGAATATTTAAATTCTATTAACTTTTTAGACACATTGCTTGAGAAAGAAATTATTAGTCAATTTTATAAAGATGTACTTACGAATAGATTTAATGCTATGAATGCACAGTATTATGGAGATAGTCTACTTATGAATATATATGTTAAAAATGCATTTTCTGAAATAGAGCAGTTTTTTCTTTCACACAAATCAAGTATAGACTCATTTTTAAATATGCCATATATCACGGCTTATGAGCAAAGTGAATTACACTATGGAGTAAGCAAATTACAAAAGCAATATATTATAATTCCTGTCCAATATTATTATTACAAGGCTCAAATAGAAGGCATTGAGAAAGTTAGAAATGAGGTAGATTCATTACAAAATGCTATTAATGGAGATGAAAAATATTTTGAAATAATTAGGATAATGTTGGAAGAAGATTTTATGAGGTTTATGGGAATATGATTTTAAAGTATAATTATCATGAAAAATAAATCAATCCTTTTTACAATTTTATTATTTACAATTTTGCAATGTTCATCAAACAATAAGCAAGATGACAAATGTGAAATAAATAACGCAAATTCGGCAAGATGCGAGGTAGAATATGACTTAAATGATGATATTTCTTATCTTGATTCGGCATTATATTAATGAAGTATTTGATGACTGTGAAAAATACCAGCCTTTACTTGGTATGCGTAATGTAGTCATATATTCAATAAAAAATGAATATTTAAACTCTATTAATTTTTTAGACACACTGCTTGAAAAAGAAATTATTACTCAATTTTATAAAAATATACTTACTAACAGGTTTAACGCTATGAATGCACAGTATAATGGAGATACAGTAAGTAAGAAAAAATATGTACAGCAGGCATTTAATGAAGTTGAGCAATTTTGCATATTAAATAAATCAAAGATTGATTCATTTTTAAATATGCCATACGTAACAGCCTACGAAGTAAATGAGTTGAATTACAAATTGAGTGAGTTACAAGAAAAGTATTTGCAGTACAATTTTGTTCTTCTGCAATACTATTACTATAAGGCGCAAATAGAAGGTATTGATAAAGTTAAATCAGAAATAGATTCGTTGCAAAATGCGGTTAATGGAGATGAAAAGTATTTTGAAATATTAAGAATAACTATTGAAGAAGATTTTATGAGGTTTATAGGATTATGATTAAAGTATATATTTGAAGAAATATCATGAAAAATAAAGCAATTTTTTTTACACTTTTATTATTAATGCGAATCAGTAGTTAAAGAATCAGATAAATGAATGCGATAGCGATTTTCCCCATCATGTGCACCAGAAGTCCCCGCGTGGATATAACCTTCATCGCCCTTTGAATGTTTGTTTTTTCATTCAACCAGTTAAAGAAAGATTCTATAGGCTGCCTGATTTTAGAAACAGCGGCAGAAAATAAATCATTGAAAGCCTTGTCTCTCCGTGTAATTTCTAAAGGTTCCTTCCTGATGGCCTTGACAGGAGTAAGCATCTCGATATTCTGTGAAGTTGTTTTCCTCCGGTTAAAGTAATCAGAATCAGCATAGGCTTTATCTCCAAAATAAATCCGGTTAGCGATAACATCTCCCCAGTTTTCCTTGAAAACGCTCAAATCATTTTCGCGAGCGGGTGAAAGGACGATACGTTCCGGCAAAGGTATCGTCCCCTCGCGTCTAAAAGCTAAAGCGTGTAATTTCAGGCCGTAGTAATATTGATTCTTCGTCGAGCAATAGCCCTTGGCGGTAATTTCAGGAGCGACTTTCCCCGTTCTGTTCCTGCCAGCGGAAGTGATGATTGGCATGGAATCCAGCAGGGAAATCATTGGATCACAATCCTCGGGGTTGAATGATTCGAGCAGTCTCCGGGATAATACCGCGAATGCTTATGATAATAAATTCAACCGGTAATTAAAGGTTTGATAAGAAGGCAGGCGCGGGAACCAGGAGAAAAGATATTCTTTCGCAAAAGAATGTATGTCTTTAACCCGGAAGTACTTTTGACAATGACCCGCGAACAGGTAGATCGTCATTATTTCTTGATCGGTGAATACAGGTTTGGAATTATTGCTGTATCTTTGGCAGCAGAATCGCAACTCTGAATCATATAAATCGCAGATATACAGGTAAATCTGTATCAACATTAGTTCTTTTCTCTCGGAGATCATGGCATAGAAAATAACAGGAATTATTCATCTAAGCTAATGATTCCCAGAGAACTGAACAAATATTTATGCCATTATTTTATTGGTAATCCGCATTTTTTTATGGCGCGAATCTCTGGGGGTTTTCAAATACTGATTCGCATTATTTATAATTTTGCAATGTTCATCAAACAATAAGCATGATGATAAATGTGAAATAAATAATGCAAATTCGGCAAGATGTGAAATAGAAAATAAATTCGATTCGGCATTGTATTATATTAATGAAGTATTTGATGAATGTGAAAAATATGGCTTATTATTAGGTGTACGCAAAATAAATATATATTCTCTTAAAAATGAATATGAAAATGCTATTAGATTTTTAGATACTTTATATCAAAATGATATAATAACAGAATTTTATAAAACTATAATTAATAATAGATTCAGTGCAATGGAGACTCAAAAATCAGGTGATACAACAGCAAGAAATTTATATATAAAAAAAGCCTTTGATGAAGTTGAAAAATTATTTTTATTGCGAAAGGATGAATTTTATGATTTTCTGCGTAAACCATATCCAACAGAATATTCTTACAGCATTATACCTTTGCAGTATTATTATTACAAAGCGCAAATAGAAGGTATTGATAAAGTTAAATCAGAAATAGATTCGCTACAAAATGCGATTAATGGAGATGAAAAATATTTTGAAATGATACAAGCAATGTTGGAAGAAGATTTTATGAGGTTTATGGGAATATGATTTTAAAGTATAAATATCATGAAAAATAAAACAATTCTTACACTTTACAAAATTAACAAATAAAACAGGAGGAACATTATGAAATATAAACTTACAGAGCGGGAAAATATGCTTCGAAAAGAGCGAGTAAAATTATATGCGTATCCGGGTAAATTTCCATCAGCATCCGCGTAAAATTACATACGGATGAAAATTTATTTCCGTCAGTATATAAATTTATTTTCATACGGATGAAAATTTTGCTACATACGTATGTAATTTATGGTTAGGTTAAGTTCTTATAAATAAGGCAGTATGAAAAAAATTTCACAACGCGTTACCTGTTTGGCGGCAAGGAAAAACAGATTGTAGGTGATATAAACTATATGGATTATATAAACAGAATGTATGACAGCGATATAGGAAGGTGGTTTGTACAGTATCTTTTGCTGGAAAAATACCCAAGTTTAAGTTCCTATGCATTTTGCGGAAATAATCCGATAAACAGGATTGACCCGAATGGCATGGACTGGTTTGTAAATAATGAAAACGGCAATGTGTTTTTTATACGAGGACTATCTGATTTAACCAAAATTGATGATTTGAATGCCGACTGGTTGACAAAAAATGGAATAGATATAAG
>JAIRZQ010000181.1 GCA_031267135.1 Prevotellaceae bacterium | reverse complement strand
TATCTTTTTGCAAACGGCTATTTAAAAAACACGGTCGTTACCATGATGAAAAAGTTCCGGCACATCATTGAAATAGCCCTGAATAAAGAATGGATTTACAGGAATCCGTTCAAGGAGTTTAAGCTTCAATGGCAAAAAGTGGACAGAGGCTATTTAACGCAGTCGGAACTGGAAGCAATGATTGATTTCCGATTTGAAGACGGACGGCAGGAGCAGGCCCGCGACATTTTTATTTTCTGCGCGTTCACAGGTCTGGCATATACCGATGTAAAACACCTTACAAACGGGCATATCCAACTCTCTTTTGACGGCAAACTGTGGATAAGGGGCAAACGTGAAAAGACCGGCACAGAGTATAATATTCCCGTGTTGAATATCCCGAAAACGATTCTGGAAAAATACAGGGGAAAAGCGAAAGGTGATTTGGCGCTCCCTGTTTTTGACATCGCGGTTTATAACATTTTACTGAAAAAGATAGCACAATTATGCGGCATTGATAAAAATATGTCGTCGCACATGGGAAGGCATAACAAATATCATTCCCGTCTGAAAATAAGCGAATTGCAAGAACGATTTTCTTGACAGGTAACGATTTAGAAACGAGCGAATCTCTATCCTCTGCCTCATTTTGCACAAAATACAAAGAACGACTTTCGACTACAAAAATACTAATTTATATGTTTTGTGCAAATTACATCCACTAACAGATTTTACTCCATCGCCGTTAAACAATTCTTTTACATTTCTGTATATTGTTAATTTTCAGCCAATAAAAAAATGTTCATTAGGATAATAATTGACAGCAGGGGTGTATTTATTTTGTTAAAAAAACATCCATGAAATTCCTAAACTCAATTTTTTGTTTTGTCGAACTTTCCAATTATCATCAATAGAGATTTCATTTAATCCTCGACTTGCGCCTATTTGAAATTGAAGATTTTTTATCCGAATACCGCCGTTAGTATCCCAATAAACGTTGAAACGTTCACTTGGATAGCCCCAATCAGCTTTGCCGTAAAGATTGCTTTCTGTATACGATTCGCCATCGCCATGAGATTTCATTTCAGCAAATAATCCCAAATCAAAGCTGATACCTGTTTCAACAAACAGGCTGATTTTGTTAGGTAAATGCAGACGATATTCGGCGTGAATCGGCACATTGAAAGCCATTTCGCTAAACAACTCATAATAACTTCCATAATCACTATACATATCATCTGAAACAGAAATGTAGGTATCTATATTGAGTCCTGTTTTCAATCCGAAACCATAAATAAATTGAGGTTGATACACATAGCCCAAACGAAATCCGGGTACAGACCTGCTGTCTTCCCACAAACCGGATTTTTCGGTATATGTACCATTTTTATATTCCCATTGCTTACTGATATATTCCAAAATTATTCCGTGTATATGATATTTGGATTTGTCTATACTGTTGACAGGAATAGTGTTATAGTTTTTATCATAATTGGTTTTGTCATAAGGAATCATCCATGAAAGTGAAGCCATCAAATTTTTGTTTTGTTTGATATTTATGTTGGGATTACTTGAAGTGTTCATCAAACCACGACTCATACCCACATTCAATTGCAATTCGCTTAGGCGAATGCCTGTCCCAAAATCAAGCGAAACATTGAGGCGTTTGTTTGGAAAACCTATTTCCGAATTACGATAAATGTCGGTTTCAGTGTAAAAAGGAGTATTTTCGCCAACTTCTGTTGCTGTTAATTTAGCGCTCAAACCGTAGTCAATACTTGGACCGGCTTCGACAAAAAAAAGAAAATTTTCAGAGATATTGGCATGATATTCCAAATGCAACGGCAGGCAAAGCAAATGTTCCGAAAAAGTCATATTATAGTCGAAAGTACCCGGTGCATCGTTATATGTGCCTATTTGTTTATCGGATTTTGAAAAATAGTATCCGTAAAACAGTCCTGTACTTAACCCGAAACCGTATTTGAACAGCGGCTCTACACGTACACCTGCTTGTATGCCATCAAGGTAAGTACCAGCTTTATCCCATGCACCGTATTTTGCTTCTCCTTCATCGGTTTTCCATTTCCATTGTTTTTGAACGTAACCGACAGACAAGCCAAGCGGGCGCGGGTCGCCTTTGGGGGCATTGAAAGGTGCTGGCTGCGAAATAGAAACAGTTGCGGTTTTATTGTCGCTTATAACGGTAAATGAAGTTTCGCGCTTGCCGCTGTATTGACCTGTATTTTCATCACATCGCAAAGTCAAATAATTCCCATTCTTTTTCGCAGTAATCCAACTTGGCATATTAGCATATGTCCAATCTTCGCCGTCGGTTTCTACGCTTACGGTCTCACTGTTTCCACCTGTCGAAAAACGAATGGAACTTTTGCCCGCTTTGATATAAGTAGCCTGTTGAGGTTGAAAAATGTTTATGCTTGCCGAATAATTTCCGGACGAAACAGTGATATTGTCATTGCGGTCAGAGCCGGAATTACTTTGTGCGGTTAATATGAGCGTTTTTTTTGATTTTGAGGCGGTAAGCCAAGGGGGAACATCGGAATATGACCACGTATAACCATCTGTAAGAATGGAAATTTCCGTTTTTCCGCTTAATGCGCCGATTTGAGCGGAATTGGGATTTGAACGAATATACGTGGCAACGGCTTCGCTCTGTTCTATCAATACGGTTGCTGTTTTGTTGTCGGCTGTAACTGTTAGTGTTGCACTGCGGTATGCATCGTAATTTTGTTTACAGGTAACGGTGAAAAAGCCGCTTTTGGCTTCTATGCTGCACCAGTCGGGCGAATTGCTTTTAACGTTATATGATTTACCGTCGCTATTAACAGTTATGTCTTGTGTGCCGCCTTTGCTGTCGAAGTTTTTTTCGGAAATATTTGTGCGAACGTAGGTGGCTTTTGCTTCTTCGACTTTAGGTGTTTCTATTTGGCGGTTACTGCCTGAACAGGAATAACCGGCATCTTTAAGTTGTCGAATTTGGTTTTTTAGTGTCGATAACTGTCTGTCAAATTCGGCTAACTGTTCGGCAGGGACATTTTTCTTTTCTACTTCTGTAGCAGCAATTATCTTTTCCGCCCAACAAATTGCCCTATTGTAATTCTCTTTTTGTAAATAATGATTCATTAAAGCAATTTGCGCTTGTGGAAGTCCTTGGTTGGCACTCTTTTCCCACCAACGAATTGCTTCGGTTTCACTTTGAGTAAGAGGTGCATAACCGCTCATATAGCCATTGCCCAAATATAATTGCGCTTCAGCATAACCCTGTTCTGCGCTTTTTCTATACCACTCAACCGCTTCATAAGGGTCGGGAGTTAAAATTCCTTCGATACCCATTTCGTAACATAATCCCAATCTACATTGGGCAGGTGCAAAATTTTTATCTGCGCTCCTTTTATATAAATCAAATGCTTTGCTGAAATCCGGAGTTACTAACCCCTGTCTCCCAAATTCATAGCACCAGCCTAATTGATACATTGCCGCCTCATCACCGCGGTTGACAGCAGAGCGGATTCCTGCAAGTTGTTCCTCCTGTGTTTGTGCCGGCAAACTGATTGCTGCGCAAAGTAACACAAATATTGAAATTATCTTTTTCATATTTATAATTTAAAAAGTCCTGCTAAACGTAAAACTTTGATATTCCGAAGTGGCTATTTGATTGTTACTGTTATCAAATGCTCCTATCTGAAACTTGCAATTATGCGAACCTCTGTTTAAATGAAGTTCATCGTATGGCATAAACAGTACAAAATCATTCCATATCGAATTTTCATAAGTTGCTTTAAACGAATCATAAGCGCAAACCTGTCCAGTGCTTGTTTTATAAGCATTGTTGTAATCTTTCAACGCTGTACCGTCTGCAAAATAAAACCACACGCATAACTGTCCCTGTTTGCTCAACATGCCATTAACCGAAAACTTGACGTGAATTTGCATACCCTTACGGGAATAGATATTGTATGGATTTTCTAACACATTATGCACTACCCAGATATTCTCAAATTTAGCCGAAGGAGTTTTTACGCCCGCTGCCTGTTCTATATTGACACGTACTTCTTTTTCGTCTGATTTAACTTTAAACCAGTCGGTACGTGCATCGCCGGTATTGCCTTCGCAAACAAGCGTAAAATAACCATTGCTTTTTGATACCGAACACCAACTTGGCAAATAGGTAACATCATACGAATTGCCATCAGTAGAAACAGTTATTGTTTTTGTGCCGCCTGAAGCGGAAAAACTAACATCTGTTGTGCTTGTACTCAAATAAGAAGTAGTTTTGGAGGTTGGCGTTTTCAATTCGTTTATTGTGTTTTCCAATTGCGCCAAATCAAAACCAAACTGGGTATAACCTGCCTGCTCTTCTTTTGTTGCGCTTAGGTAACTGTCCCGCGCTTTTTCGCACCAGTAAAGCGCGGAAGTATTACTCTGCGCTACGCCTATGCCGCCGTAATACAACGCACCAAGCGAGAACTGTGCCAGACAGAAATTCTGCTCGGCGCCCTTGCGAAACCATTTTGCCGCTTCTGAATTATCCTGCGCCACGCCCTGTCCGTTCAGATACAGACCGCCCAAAATCCACTGCGCCGGAGCGAAGGATTCTGCACTTTTGCTAATCCATTTCACCCCTTCGGTGTTGTTGCCACTGTTCAGATAATACGTTCCCAGCATAAACTGCGCCTCTTTGTCGCCGCGATTAGCGGCAGAGCGGACTTTATCAAGTTCCTCCTGTGTTTGCGCCGACAAACTAATTGCGGCGCAAAGTATTACAAATATTGAAATAAACTTTTTCATATTTTTACTTTTTAATTAGTTACCCGAAATATTTCAATTTTATCCTTATCCACACCGATTATGGTAAGCGAAGCGGACGAGGGCATTTGCGAGTTCTTTTTTTCCTGTTTTGCTATTTGACGCGCAAAATCTTTGCAGGCATCGAGTTCATCGGCGGTTTGCTGATATTTGGATACGCCGGTAAACTGGAATTGAAGAGTTGCGCCATTGGAACTCTGTGAAATGGAAATGCAACGGATACCATAATCAACATCAAACGGACAGTTTGGTGCTGAATTTTTCCAGTATTGTCGCCAATAGTCCGATTCTGTATTGTCCGTTGTCCGGGCGTATTTTTCTGTACCTTGCAGGTTATTGTTGGCATCGTAGCATTTGCGGATTGATACGCCTTTTTTATCGTATTCTGTGGTGCAACGGCTAATCAGTTTTTTATCCACACTGTAATAACGTTCTTCGGTTACATAACCTTTTGCGTTGTGCTGCATTTCCTCGTAGGCGAAACCTGTTTTGGGATTGTCTATCACTTTCCCATTTCCGTCGGCAGAGGCAATGTAATTCATATTTCCCTGCTTGTCGTAACCGGTTAAACCTTCGGGAACGTGCATTGAAAGCGGGGTTGGTCGTCCATCCGTGTCGAAATAGGTTTGGCGTGAAATGCGCCCCATACGGTCGTATTCGTTTTTATAAATGGCGTAATATCCAACATAATCGGGAATAAGCGTGAGTTTGCCTGCGGTGTTGTAATTTCTGCGTTCCGTTTCCTGCTCGCGATTGTCGTAAGTAAATTCTACCCTGTGCAAACCATTACCGTTGGTTGTTGGCGCACCGCTGGCATTGAACAGAGCGATTGACTGATAACGGGTTGATTTATTATTGTAGGTAAAACGGACAGTCTGCGTTTTCGTATTGCCTTCATATAAAATCTGTTCGGTATTGTTGCCTTTGTCGGCATCGTAAACATATTCGATTTTTGTATAACGAAAACCCGACTGTTGATTGCTGAACACTGTGGGGCTACCGTTTTTGTCAAAATATGCTCCTTCTTTTAAAAAACCATTTTCGTCATACTTTGCCGTCCATCGGGCAAAACCCAAATTGCCTGACGTACTGTTGTTTTTTGTGTCAAAAAACTTTCTTTCGATTTCGTTGCCATCTTTGTATTCCGATTCATAACCGGCAATACCTTCATCGGACAGTTTCAGCGTTTTTCCGTCTGCGGCATAGTAAGTTATTTTTTTTAGGTTTTCAGTCGTGTTATCATATTCTGAAACAATGATAATCATACCGTCAATATTTTCGCAGGGCTTGCCGTCTGTACCGAAAAATGTCTGTTTCACTAGTCGGCTGTGCGTGTCGTATTCACAGTTAAAACTTGCATAACCTTGTGTACAGATACAAAGATTGTCTTTTGTATCTTTAAAAGAAACGGAAAGCAGATTGCCAAACGTATCGTATTCGGCAATGCTTTTTGAATAGCCGAAAATGTTTTCGCAGGCGATGTTTTCTGTATCTAAATAGATTTGTACCAAACTGTTACCTTTCGAGTCGTTTTCAAACTGCATTACTGCGTTTCCAGTAGAAATCATAACCGGTTTGTCTTCGGCATCAAGATAGGTTATTTTCGAGAGGTAGCCGTTGGCGTCGTGTTCAAAGAGCATTGAAGCAAAGCCGAACATATCGTTGTTCGCGTTTGTTTCGTCCCGCGACACATAAGTTTTTTCGCCGTCGATGCCAAAGGCAGTTTGTTTAACTGTAAAACCGTTTTCGACAGTGTAATTGTAACCGGCAATTTTACCGTCAGTACGCAAAGTTATGTTTTCTTCGCTGTCGTAATAGGTTTCTTTAATACGGTTTCCATAATTGTCGTATTCGATGATGCAAATATGGCAGCCGTTGCCATCGTAACCATTTTCTCCGTTAGCAGTGAAATAGCGGACTTTTACAAAATCGTTGTTTGTGTCGTATTCCAGTTTTTTGATTGCCAGACCTGCTTTGTTTGCTTTCGGCGCATCGTCTTTGCCCAGATAATATTCTTCGATTACGCGCCCTTTGTCATCGACAACAATTTTTTTGCCGTAAATGCCGTCGGCGTCGTGCGCCTGCGATGCGCGGTATCCGGCATATTTTATTTGTGTCAGGTAGCCATTTTCGTCGTAAGTGAGCAGATATTTTGAAATATTGCTTTTCTCGTTCGACATACCGAATGCGCTGGAAAACAGTTGTGTTGTGCTTGCCGAAAGGGTTATTTCCGTTGCGCCATCGTCCTGTCTAAATTCGGCTGTTTTTAGAGTTTCGTCCGTATAATCCATTCGATATAGGACTTTTCCGTTTCTGTCTAAACGTTTTTTGTAATCCACTTTTCCGTTATTGGTATAATATAGCAGCATATCGTCGTATCGTTCGGTGTATTCGCTGTTGTGGTGTTCAACAATATTTCCCTTGTTGTTGATGTGCGAAACCCTTGTGATTTTTCCCCGCTGTTTTTTAAAACGGTAACTTTCCGCGTGATATTTAAGTTCAGACTCGCTGAATTTCCCGATTCCCTTCGGTACACCCCACACTTCTACATAATCTTTGTAGTAGTTGATTTTCTGGCGATTGTAATCCCAAAAATAAATGCAGCCGCCAATCAGCAACAGAACAAGTGCCGCCGCTGCATATTTTATCACTTTGAGCAGTTTGTCGGGATCAAAAATGTTTTTCAATGCTGTACGGAAATCGCCACAGGTCTGATACCGCTTTGCCGGTTCTTTCAGCGTTGCCCTGTCCACAATGCGCTGTATTTTGTCCGACACAACGGAATAAAACTCTTTCATTCGCGGAAGCGGCTCATTAATAATTTTGTTATCCAATTCAAATTCCGTCAGCGTTGTGGTGTCGTAGGGAGCGCGTCCGGTAAGCATCTGGTGCAGCAGCACGCCGAGAGAATAAATGTCGGAACAGTGATCTATGTCTTTATTCTGAATTTGTTCCGGGCTTGCGTATAGACGAGTGAAACCTACCGCTTTTTTACTTTCAGACAATATCTGAGCAATACCAAAATCAAGGATTTTTACCACAAAATTGCCTTCGCTGTCGCTGGTTAAAATAATGTTGGAGGGCTTGATGTCGCAATGTACTATACCGTGCTTATGAGCGTAGGCGCAGGCATCCAATATTTGTAGAAACATGGGGTATGCCATTTTTTCGGGTATCACACCTTGTTTTTGATTGATGAAATCGTCGAGCGTAATACCGTCCACGTATTCCATAATGAGGAAGACGCCGTCTTCATTTTCATCAAACCCTCTGTATTGAACGATGTTTTGATGACTTAACCTGCCAAGCAGTTGGGCTTCCTGAACAAATCTTTTGCGTTCGATTTCGCTTTCTACAAGATTTACATTCAATACCTTAATAGCTGCTATTTCGTTTGTAAACCTATGGGTAGCCTTCCATACGCTGCCAAAACTGCCACCGCCGATAGAACTTTCTATACGGTAATTCAGGATTATTTTCCCATTTAATTTTTTTTCTTCAGCCATGATGTAAATATTTTTTGAATGGTTTTATGTTTAATCTAATATGAAGCTTTTACAAAAGCAATTTTAAGTGGCATTTTCCATATAATGTCATTTCCTTTGATGGATGTCGTACACTTTTTTTGAAAACCTTCCGAATAATGGTATGATGTTGAACCGGTTAAATGAATTACGCCTTGATATTTTGATAGTGCAATGTCTCCGTTTAACATGTCTGAAATTTTTGAGCAAACATATGCTACAGAATATCCCTCATTTAATAAATTTCTGACAGTTTCCATATTCATATATCCAACAGGAGAGCGGGAAATGTATGATATGCCTTTTATTAAAAACATAGTCACAATTAACAATATAAAACTAATTAATTTCCATGCTGTGGCAGATTTCAATCCAGAAGAGATGAACCATTCATATAAAGGAATTGCGGATGCTGTTAAAAAAAGTAAGACCAACACTATCAGTAGCCAATACGTCCAACTACCTTTCAAACAAGCTTTATACTCATAGAATTTTATTTTTTTGAATTGAGGATTGGCATCTTTTTTCGCAAATAGAACTTCTAATTTATGAAGATTGGATGTTTTGCCGCAAACATCACAAACTGCATATTTTATCCGATTGTGAGAATTGTTATTTTGTTTCCGGATTGGTTTTGCACCCTGCTTTTGTTTGTGAACCGTTTTATCCAGTCGAGATAAAATATCAATAAAGTTAACTTGCTCTATGAAAATGTTTTCTTCCAATGTTTTGTCGGCGTAGCTATCTTCTTCGGCGCATTTCATATTGAAAGATCGGAAAATTGATAATGTTTCGGGATACGTTTCCAGTATCTCACTAACTTTCATTTTTGGTTCAATAACATTCATATTATTGTGATTTTTTGTTTAAATATTCATTAGCGTTTTCCAGACAATCATCGACACTCCGCCCAGTATTGCGCCAATCAGCGCGGCGGTACGATGTGACTGTTTGTATTTATGAGCTTTTCCGCCCTCGGACAAATCAAGTTTGGCTCTATATATGCTTATACCAAAAGCCAGTCCCAGCAATCCGCCCAAAGCGGCAAAAATATAAATGACAACAAGCCAGCCGGTAGCACTTTGTCCTTCTTCGGTTTTCGGTGTAGGCGTGGGTTTGAACGTTGGCGGAGTATTGGTTGCAGGCGGTTTTGTCGCACCGCGTTTGCGGGCAAAAGCCGCTTCCACGTCTGCCCATTTCAATTCTACTTCACCTGCCAAAAGAATTTCAGGTATAGTAGAATATTTGGTGAAAAGAAAAGTGCCCGTCTGATTGTTATGTACCTTTGCACCGTTTATGACTGTGCCATTCATACTTCTGTCTGTCAAAAGATAATCCCGTTTCCCATTTTCATCAAACAATACAATATCAAGATGATGACGGCTGACTTTCGGATGCGGAATATTTATATCGCAGTTTTCCCGACCAACGGAAACGGTATCGTTTGTGTCAGGGTCGCTATTTGGAACTGTACCGCCGCCGGTCATTTCCATTTCAAATTCGCGGCACGACTGGAAACGCAGGCGCATATTTTTGTTGGTTGCCTTATCCAAAATCTTCTGAATATGATTTGACAAATTCGGGTTAAAATACTGCGCTTTTGGAAACGCGCTTTTTATAATGGTCATTTTTGTGGCGTGGTCGTTGGACTGCTTTTGTATGGCGTGATTGCCGACAAGCATATAATACAGCACGCAGCCGAGTGAGTAAATATCGGAACGGTGATCTATATTCGCCGGCATTGCCTGCTCTGGACTCATATATCCATCTGTGCCAATAATTTGAGTAACTGTATGTCCGGTACTGTTTTTCATATCTTTTACTATACCGAAATCTATTAGGCAAATTCGTCCATCGGGTTTGATAATGATATTGCTCGGTTTAATGTCGCGGTGTACAAAACCGAGTTGATGTACGTAATCTACAGCCGAAAGTATCTCAACAAAGAGTCGGACGGCTTCGCTTTCGCTGATTTTACTGTGTCGCCGCACATACTGTTCTATGGTTTCTCCCTCGACGTATTCCATCACAAGATAGAGATTGCCGCGTTCTTCAAAGGAACCATACATATTCACAATGGACGGATGGTCGAATTGCGTTAATGTATTGACTTCTTTATGGAACATTGACCGCACACTGGCATCGGTGGTCAGTTCGACACGCATTTTCTTAATGGCGACCGCATTGCCGTCCACATCCCAGCCGCGATAAACTTCGCCCATTCCGCCGCCACCGATTGGTTTGTCCTGTATGTTGTAGATTGAGATTTGCATAAATCTTATTTTTACTCTATTGATAAACATAAGGAAGCACCAAACGGAAACCTATTTCTACATCTCTACGACCGGGATTGTAGCCGTATCGGTGCGCTATGTGCATATCCCAATCAACGCTACGATAGCAACCACCACGAGTTACACGAGAAGTTCCTGTAGACGAACCGATAGGATTAGTTTGAGCTGGCGATGTATAAGCACCATACAAATCACTGCACCATTCGGATACATTACCGGTCATATCGTAAATGCCCAATTCGTTAGGTTGTTTACTGCCTGTTGGATATGTTTTGCCCGGCCACTTACTTACATCATCAGTATTGTTACTTCCACTAAAAATATAACCTTTACTTTTTTTACCGCCGCGTGCCGCAAATTCCCATTCCACTTCAGTCGGTAAACGATAATTTTTACCTGTAAGACTGTTCAGTTTATCAATAAATTTCTGAATATTATTCCAACTTACTTGTTCAACAGGCAAATTATTGCCTTTAAAAAATGAAGGATTGTTGCCCATTGCCACTTTCCACTGAGCTTGTGTAACTTCATATTTACCTATATTAAAACTGCTCACGGTTACTTGGTGTACTGGTTTTTGAATATCGCGACAATATTTGTCATTTTCATTAGTACATCCCATCATAAATGTCCCGCCTTGCACAAATACCATTTCAGGTTCTATGATTTGGGTTTGCACTGTGTCTTTTGACTCAACTGAAGTGGCAACAGGTTCAGTGTTTCCATTTTTCGGCGTTTCTTTTTTTGATTCTTTCGGTAGAGATGGAACTACTATTGTTACAGCCGTCACTGTATCGACATTGTAATCCTCATTAATATTAATAACAGGTGCAACTGTTGAATCATAATCTTCAATAGCAATACCTGATTCACAATTGTACAGAGCATACAAAATAAACAAAATGATTGCCGCCAAAACAAGACAGCACCACCAGCCACTTTTACCCGAATCGTGCAAGCGTCTTATGGAAACTGCAAGTGCAGGAATGATTGTTGTCAGCAAATACAGAATAACAAACAAATACACCATTCCCATCAGTGCCGTTTCTCCATATTTGAAATGAAATGCCAATACAATACCGCCAACTAATCCGATAAATGCAACAAATATTACTGCCAAAGCATTGCACAGCATAAAACACCAAAATTCTTTTCGTGTTGCACGTCCTTTGAAATCGGTATATTGTTTGAAACATTTCAAGAAATAACCCCAACCGTTAAGCTTTGGTGGAACAATGCTAGTAGAGATGAGAGACGCTCCGTCTCTACATAATGCCGTTTCAAATTCGCTACACGACTGAAACCGATGTGACATATTCTTATTGGTTGCCCTGTTCAAAACTTTTTGAATATCATTAGAAATATTTGGATTGTAAAGTTTTGCTTTCGGAAACGGATTGTTGACAATGGCAATCCGTGTTTTAATCTCGCTTGATTCTTCCTTTACCGCGTGTTGTCCTGTGAGCATATAAAACAGCACACAGCCGAGCGAATAAATATCGGAGCGATGGTCTATACTCAACCCTTCCGCCTGTTCGGGACTCATATAACCGACTGTGCCAATAGTCATTCCGAAAGTCGTGGTCATTCCACTGCCGCTGCCTGTGCGTGTCATATCTTTGGCAATACCAAAATCGAGCAGACAGGCACTGCCGTCGGGACGAATCATAATGTTACCCGGCTTAATGTCGCGATGTACAAAACCTTTGGAGTGAGCGTAATTCAATGCCGAAAGGATTTGCGACATTATCGTTGTTGCTTCTTTTTCGGGTAATACGCCGCGCCGCTGTACGCATTGTTCTATGGTTTTGCCTTCGACGTATTCCATTACCAAATATAGATTGCCGCGTTCCTCAAACAAGGCGTACATTTTCACAATAGCAGGATGCTCCAATTGATTAAGGATATTGACTTCCTGGTGAAAACGTTGCCGCAAATGCGGGTCGGTAACATACTGCGCCAACATTTCCTTGATGGCAACTCGGCGACCCTGCGGATCGGTTCCCAAATAGACCTGCCCCATTCCACCGCGACCTATCGGTGTGTCTTGCACTGTATAGAATAATATTTGCATATCAGGTGTTTAGATAAGATAATTGTGTCTTTGGGTTTTTTTCCTCTTCCGGCATCTTTACAGGAATAACGAATATGTAAATCCTATTGGTGGTTTTTACCGTAACTTTTATCGGACTTGTAAAATCCTGCGTTTTGAAATGAACGACAAGATTATTGTCCATGTTAACATCACATTCTACCGCTTGCGGAAAATTTGTTACCACTGGATCAGTCAGTTTGTTTAACTTGACTTTTACTTTGCTGTCTATCTCAACGATAATCACTTTGTCCAGTTTATAAGTAATGTAGTTTTTTAACTTTATTTCTTCCGTTTTTTTTACAGGGATTTTAATGATACAGTTGTTACCCGTCCTTGTTTTGCAGAGAATAGTTATGGTATCACATTTCGTTTTCCACTCAGCGTGTATTTTTTTCCCTTTTATAGCGACGGAACTTACAGTATTGTTTTCGACCTCAATAGTGTTTTTATCTATTATCGTATCGTTAAAAAGTGTATTTGTTATTTCTGTTTTGAGGATTTCGCCTTTGTTTGTAAAAACAACAGGTTTTGCAAAGTAAGGTTCAGGTGCAATTTCGAAAATATTGGTTTCCCCCAATTCCGCTGTTTCAACTTTTAAGGTATCTTTATTAATATCAGTTTTTTCTTCTGTTTTTGGTAAAAATTTTGTCGAAAGAAGCCACCCCAAACCGCCCAACACCACAAGCACAGACAAAAGATACAGCAATAGTTTTTTCCAGTTCGCCAGTTTTTTACCACCACTGCCAATTTCCCGTGCGCTGATGGAAAATTCAACCAGTTCAACTGTGATATTATCCAAGCCACCGTTGTTGCATGCCTTTTTTACAAGTTCTTCTGCGCGGTCGTCGATTTTTACCGTGTTTCGGCTTATGATTCGCTGAATCTGCTCGTCGTCGACCATACCGGTCAGTCCGTCTGAACAGAGCAGAAAACAGTTGCCCGCTTCCGGTTCTATCGACTCGCGGCAAACCGTTGGTGGCTGCATATTGAGTAAGCCCAAAGCGCTGGTAATCTCGTTTTTGCGTGGGTGGCGTTCCATTTCCTCGCGTGTTTTAATAACGCCCGCCTTAAACATTTCATATACAACCGAGTGGTCTTCCGTCAGTTGCGTAATGTGATGGTTTGCAACGATATAAATACGACTGTCGCCAACGTGTCCGTAATACGCTTTGCCGTCGCTTGTTACCACAAGCATTACGCAAGTAGAACCCATTCCCGCAAGTTCGGGCTGTTGTCGCGCTTTATCCAATATCGCTTCGTTGGCGACGATAATAGAATTGTAGATTGCTTCGCGCGGGTCGAGCGTAATATTGTTCAGGAAAAAGTTATGAATGGCATTTATTGCCGTTTCCGACGCCATTTTTCCGCCAACGTGTCCGCCCATACCGTCGCAAACGACGAAAACTTTCATATTAGCGGTTTCAAATACTGTCATACTGTCTTCGTTTGCCTTGCGTACCTGGCCTACATTGGTATTTGCACCTACGAGCAGGAAATTGAAATTGGAATCTGTATTTAACTTCATCTTTTTATGGTATTTGTGGAATGGCTATGAAAATCAGTTTGGTAGAGCCAACACGGATAACGTCAAAGTTGTTTAGTTCGCCTTCGTCGGTCAGCGTTTCATTTACAAATGTTCCGTTACTCGACTGTTCGTCTTTGAACTTAAATTTTCCGTCTGCCAGTCGGTAAAGAATGGATAAATGCTTGCTCGAAACCTGAAAATCGTTAGGGATACTTATGTCGACGTTGGCGTCGCGCCCAACGTAATTCCGTCCTTCATAAATGTGAAACACTTGTCCGGTCGGTTTAGTAATACTGTACGTTACGAGCAAGCCCATAATGCGTTTGCCAGAAGACGTTCCCGTGCCGCCGCCTGCGGGACGGATAACCGTACCGCCGCTAACGCCGCCGTAATTACCTTCGCCCATGGGGATGGTCGGATTGCCGCCACCGACAGTTCCGCCGTTTACCTGTGTTCTGCCACCTGCTTCCTGATTTACTTCCGTACCGCCGCCGAAGTTACCTACGGTTCTGCTGCCGTCGAAATTATTGTTATTTACTGCTGTTCCGCTTCCCTGTGAAGGACAGAACGGACAATTATCACCATAAATGGCGGAATCGTAGATGTGTCCTTTGCTGCAAGATATTCTTGGCATAATTTTTTATTTTTAAATATTTATACTTTTTTATTTTAACCAGTAACCGAGTATTGAGCCTCCAAGTCCAAAACCCACGTCCTGTTTTTCGTGAGCGAAAAAATAGATTGCCACAACTGCCAATGCCAAACTCGCAATTGTACGGATAAGAATTACATTCTTTTCTTTTGCTGATACTGTTTGAGACTTGTCGGACAAAACGATAGATCGAAATACCTGTCCTGTTTCGCGAATGGTCGTGCCAAACAATCGCGTTTTCTGTGTTGGGCGCGGATAAGTACTTGGACAATAGGGGCATTTACTGCCTGTATATTCGTGCCCGTTACTGCATTTTTTCTTTGCCATAATCGTATTATTTTGCTAATTCTACTGCATATTTGGCTTTGATAGCCATATTATTGCTTTGAGTTACAGTAAATCCGGCATTGATTACGCCAATTAAATGTCCAAACCCATTAAATACAGGCGAGCCACTAGCACCGCCTACAATTTTGAGGTCGTGTCCAAAATCGTAATATTCACGCTGTTGCGTAATTTTTCCTTCGCTGTTGGTTGCTTTCAATCCCTGCGAAGTTTGTCCGACAATAAAACCTGCCGGAAAGCCCATCGTACATATCCAGCGACCGTCTTTAATCTCTGCATCATTTGTAATTGCCGTGTTCAAATCAACAAATGTTGTTCCTGCGGGCAGGTTAGGCGATTTTGTTTGAATTACGGCAACATCAATTTCGTTTTTGTCGCTCGCTCTTACAACATGGCAGGGAATAATGTCGTCTTTTGTACTTGCATAATGACCGTTGGGAATAATTCCGATATAATCCTGCTCACCTGTTACCTGCACTTCATTTACCAAAGGCAAAAATTCAACCTGCGCTGCACGCGACTGTCGTGCTAAACTTTTCAGATATTCCTGCATCTGCTTTTTTATCAGTCCCATTTCCTGTTCGCTGTATGCCCAAGGTTCGGCAACATGTTTGTTGGTAATAATTTTGCCGTTCTGCGATACGAAAAATCCTGTTCCTGTATAGGAACTACTTACATTTTCCTTCAATTTACCATTGGCAATTACAAATTTCCCCAAATTATAATTGCCACAGGTTACATTATAATGATATTCGCCATAAATAAGTACAATAGATTTTTCGTACTTGGCATAAATTTTTTCGGCAGTCAAAACTTTTTCGCCTTTTGAGAAAAGGAAAATTCCAACAATTACAATCGTCACTACTGCCGCAGCAATAAAAGCGGTTTGGAGAATTTTAGGTTTGGGTGTTGGGCGTTTGCCGAAAACACTATCCCAGTCGAGCGGGTATTTGTTGGCAATCAACACGCGGTCGCCCGGGCGAAGAACTTGAATACTGACCTTTTGCCCGTTCACATAAGTGCCGTTGGTGGAGCCACTGTCAGCAATCACAATGTCGCCATTCTCCTTTTCAATCAGTTGTGCGTGCTTGCTGCTCACGTTGCTGCGATTAATAACTATATCGCAGTTCTCGCGTCCAATCGTTTTTCTGCATTTAATGGCGGAAGCATCAGCAGCGAATACAGGCGGGTTTAGTTTCTTTCTTTCATTCAAATGTTTTACCCAATCAAGAGCGCTGCTACCGACTTTTATGACATCGCTTGCAGTAATAGGTGTTTCTGCGTCAATGCGTTTACCGTTTACAAAAGTGCCATTGGTAGAGTTTAAATCTTTAATGCGCACCTCTTTTGTATCCAAAATAGTAATAATGGCATGTTGAGACGACACGGTAACATCACTGATAACAATGTCGTTGGTGGAACTGCGTCCGATTTTCAGTGTCTTCATGTTCGTAATGAGTTACGATATATTTTTAAATCGATTAAAGTATTATTTCTATGCATTCCCAAGTTTTCTATATTTTGCTTCAGTACCACTTCTTACTAAGAGGTGGTACTCAAATAAAAATAATCAATTATATACTTGATTATCATTGTATTATTAATGTTTTAGCGGAGCATTCGATAAAATTTTAGAGCAATATTATTAAACAATTGCATAAAGAATTTTAATCAAAAATTATAATATGCTAATAAGTAATTAGTTGCAATTTTCCTTACCGGTCATAAGAATATTTTTTTTAGAACATTCATATAAACATGCTGATATACAGGGTAATTCTAATTAAAAAAGGGAATTGAATGTATTATGCTTTAAAAATATTTTCGTTAATATTTTCTTATTAGAGATTATTTTATAGATTTGCATGTAAGTAAGTTTTAGCCATGGTTCCACCTCTTAGTAAGAAGTGGTATTGTTTTTTTAGGTAAAAATGGTTCTTATAAAGCTATTATCTGAGCATTTGCATTGTCGATAACCGACTGATCCAGAGAAGCCAAATAGATGCGGGTCGTTTTCTCATTCTCGTGCCCCATCCCTTCACTAATAACTTGCGTGGAAATTCCTTTACGAAGGGCTATGGTTGCCCAAGAATGCCTTGAGACATACGAACTCAACGGCTTTTCTATACTCAGTATTTCCGATAGTCGTTTAAGTCGTTTGTTATAGGTGCGTAAATGGCTGTTGTAATCACGGTTTTGCGTGCTGTATATTGGTAGGATATAGTCGTCTATGACTAAATCCTTATATCGTTCTATTATATCTTCAATACATTTCTCGACCTTGATACTCAAGCCTTGCTTTGTCTTACTCCGGGTATAGGCAAGATAGCCATTCTTTAGATTGCTCTGTTTGAGGTTGGCCATATCGACAAACGACATGCCTCGTGTATAAAAACTGAACATAAAAAGGTCTCGTGCCAATTGTAAACTACTATCAGATAAATCAAGCCGGCATAATTTTACAATTACATCTGCAGTCACTGCCCTTTTGGATGTTTTGTCAATACCGGTGTAAACATCCTTAAACGGATTCCTGGAAACGGTCAATCCTTTTTCTACCGCCTGATTATATATAGCCCTTAATGCTCTCATATAACAGGAAATGCTATTGATACACAAATTATTATCCTTAAGATAAGCTTCATACCGTTGCATTAATGATCCGTCTATTTTTTCTATCCGTATATCTTCTCCATACCGAAACCGGGAGAAACTTCGTCCGGCAGTTTCATGTATTGATGCAGTTTTAGTCCGGTTCTCCGATTTTAGTTTCTTAATCTGGTATTTTACAAAGGGGAAGAAATAACCGTTAAAAGAATTGCTAATGTAATATTCAATCAGTTCTTGCGTAGTATAGTCGCCACGTCTTTCAAGTAGGGCGATTAAATCATATATCTGCCGGATTTCTATCTCTGAACCATTCTTTATGTTTTGCAAATACATATTGCGTTCATTATCGGTATTGTCTGTTATTACTGTTGATGAACGGGTATCCCACTCGGAAGGATATAAGCGAAAACGTGTTGTAACCAATTTAGCCTTGCGATTATGGATTAGTTGGATGTAGAGTGCCCCCTCCCGATTCTTGATAGTGGATTTCCTGAATTTTATTTTTACCGACGTCATTATCTTCGTTGCTTTTCTTCATAAATTTTCAATTCTCCACCCAATTCCCGTATAGTAATACCTTGTCTGTAATACTCATCCATTAATAGCGAGTAGTCATTCTGCTGCTTCATGCAGAATAGTGTCAGGATAAATGTTAATAGCCCCAATATAGCTATCGCAAAAGAGGTTTTCCTAACCTTGAAAAATCTGAAATTAAAGAATGTTTTTTTATCTTCTTTTACTGCTTGAACGACATCAATCAGTTCATCCAAGAGCTTCATTGTAACACAAACATGTTTAAAAATTTCCATAATATTCCCGTTCATTCGATGTACGTTTTGCCTGTTAACATCGAGATGAGATTCATTTGATTGGCGGAATTTATGGATTTCATTCTTAATTTCAGTAATCATTTTTTCTCTTAGATCACCCTTCTCATGCATTGGCTCTTCTGTTTTTTGTGATTTTAAAAGTTGCTCCAGCTTCTTATCTATTTCCGATAACCTTTCCCATAAAGCATCATTTGATACTGATTTACTCATATTTCTTTTGTTTTTAATTTATTAATTATCAATTTTAGAACCCAAATCCTCTACGTTTTTTAGGTTTCTTTTTGCGGTTTAATGCCTGCTGACGCAAGTATTCCGCTTCATTCGGATCGTAACCGGACGGCTGAATATCGAACAGGCTACCTATCCCGGATACTACATCTGCTACTCCTGATACGATGTTTCCCGAAAGAGTATTTTCAGGTTCTTTCGGATTTGCTGTCTGTTGCTGTTGTACCTGAATACGATTATTTTCGTTCAATACCGCATTCAGTTTGAAATAGCTGTATTTCCGATCTATATCGGAACCTTTGAAGGAATATTCCCCTTTCCTGAACGAAACGCCCTGTATCTCATCGCTCTTTCCCTTGCATTTATATTCTAAGGATATTCCTTGCTGTCGTAGAGTATGTTCAAACAGTTTCCAATTTTTAGCTTTGGGCAGGGTATCCCTAATCGCATGATAAATCTCATGTTTGGTTTGCTCCACGCCCTTTAGCTTCTGCACATTAACCCTGTCTTTTCCTGTTCCGTAGGTTAGGTTGTATTTATCCTTTAGCTGCTTACAGACCTTTTCATTCCGGTAACGGTCGTTCCTATCGGATATGGTCTTGCCGTCATTATTCACCCGGTTGAATACGATGTGACAATGCGGATGGCTTGTATTGTTGTGACGTACAATAATATATTGTGTATTTTCTATCCCCATCGCTTTCATATATTCCTTGGCTAACCGTTCCATGAATTGATCCGTCATCCTCGGACTGTCATCAGGAGAGAATGCCAGCGGGATATGACCCACACATTTTGACAGCTTCGGATTAAGCAAACTTTGCATATAAAAGCTGTTGATTATAGATTTTGCATCCGTTTCCAATACGCCTTCACTTACTAAAATCTTTGCTTCTTTGCTTCCCAGAACATACGAAACGCAGCCTTTAAAGCTTCGTCCTTTTACTATTTTTCCAATCATCCGACAGTTTGTTTATGATGTTTTGTATACTTTCCAACAAAGGCAACGCCTGATTCTCGATCCGTTTTGTACTTAAAAAATTAGCTGTCCGAACTAATTGGTTCAGGTTATTCCCCATATTCGACAAGCTTCTCAATACGTCCAATTCTTCTTTCTTCAATGGTTCTTTGATTACTCCGTTCAGAATGGCATCATGACAATAGACGCTAATGGGAAGGCTCGCTTTCGCTGCCCGATGCCGGATGGCATAGAGTTCCATTTCGGAGAAGCAGACGCCAATAGTCTTGCCTTTCCGACTTACGGAACTCTTTTTAGGGCGTCCGCCTTTCCTCTTATCGTTATTGTCTTCCTTCAATTCAATTTATTCTATAATTGTCATTTCCTATAAATTGCCGACCAACGGGAGCAATTTCCCTTT
>JAIRZQ010000190.1 GCA_031267135.1 Prevotellaceae bacterium | reverse complement strand
TTTGTTTTTCAAAGAATGAACAGATTCACGATAACGTTATAGGAATGTATATTGAAAGATATTATTATAAAACAGGAGTTTTCGGAAATAATGATTTCTGATAATTTAAGACACTACCGAAAAAAAATGTTTTGATTTTTTGGACAATTATATTTTAAATTTACAAAGAATTTTCAAGACAAAGTTTTACCTTATACAACTAAAAAAATAAAATTAATTTACAGATACGAATGATACAACAAAAATTACTAAATTTACACCGTATAAATTAATAACATGGATGTACAATTATGAAGTATAAAACTTACAGAGCGGAAAAATATACTTCTAAAAGAGCTAGTAAAATTATATGCGTATCCGGATAAACATCCATCCGCATCCGCGTAAAATTACATACGGATGAAAATTTATCTGCGTCCGTATATAAATTTATTTTCATACGGATGAAAATTTTGCGGCATACGTATGTAATTTAGGGTTAGGTTAGATATAAGGTTACGTGCTAATAAACAATGTTTTATGGGAAAGCCCATCAGTATAATAGCAAAGCCTGCATTTACCGCAAACATGTTTGCGGTAAGTACAAGTTTTGGCTGTGGGCGAATTAAAAAAACAAGCAACAGTTACGAAACAGATTACTATATTACCGACCATTTAGGCAGCACGAGAGTGATTGTAAATGCTAACGGCGAGATAAAAGAACAGAAAGATTTTTATCCATTCGGTAAGGAACATGAAAACCCTGATTTGATTACTTCTACAAACAGATATACATTTAACGGCAAGGAAAAACAAACTGTAGAAGGTTTAAATTATTTGGATTATGTAAACAGAATGTATGACAGCGATATAGGAAGATGGTTTGTAATTGACCCGCTGGCAGAGAAGTATTATTCTATAAGCCCTTATGCATATTGTGCCAATAACCCTTTGAGATTTATTGATCCGAATGGAGAAGACTTTAGGGATGCTATAAAAAATGCAGAAAAATGGATGTGGAATAATATTGCAAAACCAATAGCAAGAGGAATATTAAATACTGGATTTTTTGCAGCTGGTGTAGGTCAATTAATAGTTGGCGCACCTGTTGCTGTTATGAAAGGTGGTGAATTTCCTGCTTGGGCTATTCCAAGACAATTTGATGAAAAGTTTGATTTAAAAATAAAATATAG
This sequence comes from Prevotellaceae bacterium, assembly GCA_031267135.1. Classification (GTDB taxonomy): domain Bacteria; phylum Bacteroidota; class Bacteroidia; order Bacteroidales; family UBA932; genus JAIRKV01. Next base: position 21,276 of record JAIRZQ010000190.1, on the reverse strand, counting down.
TTGGATGAAAGAAGATTTAGATTGGGAAGATGGCAAGGATGTAATAAAAGGTACATTTAATGTTTTATCTTCTGCCGTGCCATTTTCTAATGCCACAGCACCTTTAGGACAATTTACCGAAAATACGGTTATTTCTACAGCGCTTTCTCTTGGTGCAGATGCTGTATTATCTTCGCAAAATGAATCGTCCAATACAGAAGATAATAATACGGAAACCACTAATGCAGAAAATAATAATAATGCATGGTTAATGCAACTAATACAGGAGGCAATCAAACAGCACTTTAACAATATATTAAATAGTAATTACATCAATAATAATGATTCATATAATAAATAAAAAACCATGAGAGGCACATTAATTACAATATTATTTTTCATATACTATATTAATTTTTGGTATAATTTGTTACTGTTATTTTAAATTTGTAAAAAAGGAAATGAAAGAAAAATGGCATTTATATGTTTTTTTCTACGGTTTAAGAATACGTTTAGGTTTATGTGGCGTTATTGCAGTAATAACAGCAGATTTACTTTTGTATGGATATGTAGAAAAATGAAAAATAAAATTTATAAATTATTATGATAGTCTTATTAAGTTTAATATTTTTTGTTTTATATCAAAGTATTTTGGGTATGATATGTTATTTTTATTTAAAATTTATTAAAAAAGAAATTAAAGGAAATAAATTATTATTCTTTTTTTTCTATGGACCAGTATTACGTATATGGTTATGTGCAGCACTTGCGATAATAACAGCAAATTTAATTTTATTTGGATATGTTGGAATATAAAAATAAAGTAATAAACATAAACTATTTCATTACCTACCATTTGGGAAGCACGCGAGTAATAGTAAATGCTAACGGCGAAATAAAGGAACAGAAAGATTTTTATCCCTTTGGCAAGGAGCATGAAAACAGCAATTTAATGAGTTCTACCAATAGATATACATTTTCAGGAAAAGAAAAACAAACTGTTTATAACTTAAATTTCTTAGATTATATAAACAGAATGTATGACAGCGATATAGGAAGGGGTGGTTTGTACAGGATCTTTTGCAGGAAAAATACCCGGGTTTAAGTTCCTATGCGTATTGCGGAAATAACCCTTTGAGATTTATTGACCCGAATGGTATGGACTGGTATTCGTATGAAGAAAAATACAGGGATGAAAATGATGAAGAGCAAACGCGGATACAGTACAAATATGTGCAGGGAACAATGAGCGATGAAGAAATGAAAGAAGGAGGCTATACGCATTTGGGAAAGACATATCTGTCGGATGACAAGTATTACAGTTTGGGCGGCGCTATTTTGGACTATGACAAAAGCGACATGCAACAATTCGGCATGGTTGCCAATGTAATGGCAGCAGACTTTTTTACCATTACTGCGGTAAATGCATTTAAGGAAGGCTCCGATTTTTGGAATAAATACAGCGAGTATATCTCAACAGGCTCTAATGCTGCCAATGCAATAGCAAATTTTATGGATGCTTCAAGTAAATTTGGTAATTTTATTAAAGGAGTAAGCAATGCATTAGGCTATATTCAAATAGGGAAAGATGCGTATTCTGCTTTTATTACTAAAACTATGACTACAGAAGGATTTATAGATGCGACAGTTAATGTTATATCTTTGCTGGGTAAAGGATCTGGAGCCGGATTTGCATTAATGTATACTGCGGCAAAAAGAGGAACAAAAGGGCTTCAAAGAATGGAAAGAGAATTTAATAATTATGTGAAACGCAAAGTTTTTGACCCCGGTACTTGGGGTTATGGGTGGTAATATTATTTACAAAATATCTAATTAATTATGAAAAATCTATTAGATTATTTATGGTATAAAACATATAAATCGAAATTATATAATCGCGGACAATCTATGCCTTTTGTATTAGCAGCAAATTTATATACGATTGGATTTTTAATTTTTGGAGGATTTTTTTTTTCGTTTAGTTCTTCAATATTGATAATTATTTTATCCTTTGCTTTAACATGTCCGTATGAAAGGAATAAAAAAAAACAGATTAAGGTTATAAGAAAATATTATAATGAATCGGAAAAATCGCGTATTAGAGGTAATATTATTGTAGCGCTTTATGTAATTTTAAGTTTTGTTGTCTTATTTTTAGTTGCAAAGTATCATATCACAATACAAAATATATTATGATTATACAGTTAGAAAAAGATGTATATTCCCCAGTTCGGCGTAGCGTCTCGCTACGTCAAAAATAAAAACAAGACTCTGTCTTGTGTAAAGAAAGAATAAAAAAGGTATGAACATTGTATATAACAAAAAATTACTAACTTTACATCGCATAAATTAACAGTTAAAATAAGGAGTACAATTATGAAGGACAAACTTACAGAGTGGAAAAATCCGCTTCGAAAAGAGCGAGTAAAATTATATGTGTATCCGGGTAAATTTCCATCCGCATCCGCGTAAAATTACATACGGATGAAAATTTATTTCCGTCAGTATATAAATTTATTTTCATACGGATGAAAATTTTGCTGCATACGTATGTAATTTATGGTTAGGGTAAGTTATTATAAATAAGGCAGTATGACAAAGATTTTCACAACGCGCTACCTGTTTAGCTGCAAGGAAAAGCAAACGGTACGCGACTTGGGCTGGCTTGATTTTCTGCAAGAATGCTGGAAACGGAATTTGGCAGATGGCTTTCGCCAGATCCATTAGCGGAAAAATATTATTCCATTTCGCCGTATGCGTTTTGCGGAAATAATCCGATAAACAGGATTGATCCTGACGGCAGGGCAGATATTTGGTATAATGGAAAAGTAATTGGCAATGATGGAGTTAACGACGATAAGATTTACACGATTAGAACAGAGGCTATTACAAATAGCGATGTAAAAGAAACAGTGAAATATGTTAAAGCCAATTCAGGAAATACAGAGGCTTTTCAAAATAGTGATATTGTATGGAAAAATACCATAGAAATAGAATCTTCCACAGGAAATAGGCAAGCAATGGTTAATGAAGTAAACAAAGATAACGGCAAAGGTGGAACAGCACAAGGGAAATCATTATTGGTTCAACCCGTAAAAGTATTTGTGAAATTTTAAAATAAATATATATGAAATGGATTATTAGTATTTTAGTCGTTATAACATTGATACAATGTAAAACGAAAAACAATGAAACAAAAAACGAAGAAGTAAACGAACAACCTGCTGTTGTTGCAGAAGAGCAATCGTGGACAAATGAACTAATAGGAGAACCGTTAGATTCAGAATTAGAAATTGAGGAGAAATATAATATTAAATTGAATTTTTCAATCCACAAAATTTATGAATATGATATAAATAAAGATGGAATAAAAGAAAAAATAATATTAGATAAATTGGACGAATGGAATGACCCCGGTGATTTTCACAGGATAAGAATAGAATATAAAGATACTTGTTTTACTTTCTATAATTCAAGTGGCTGGATTAAAACAAATTATTCTGCCAATTATTATATTAGCGACTTTAAATCTGTCAATGAAATAGATTCTGAATATATTATATTAAGAAAAAATAATGATAATTTATTGCTTTTTGCTTTTGGTTACGTGTATGCAAGTAATCCGGGACTTTTAAGTATTATTAATTTATCAATAAAAGAGCCGCAATTGATTTTAAATGATAATTGTTTATTAGTCCAGTACGAAGATAGCAATACAACATTTGTTACAACAAGATATTTTAGAGAAGATGAGATAAACCAGCGTGATACACTAATACTCAATAAGAATGGTTATATTAACAGGTTACATCACTAGTTTGTAAATGAAAATAAATAACATATATTTATTAACCTCTACAAACCGCTGGAGCTACAACGGCAAGGAAAAGCAAACGATACGCGATTTGGGCTGGCTTGATTTTTCTGCACGAATGCTCGCAAACTGTGAAGTACCGGTATTTACCACACCGGATCCGCTGCAAGTGAAACGTTTTGCTCTTATATTTAATTTGATTGCTGTTTTTTGTAATCTTAATTCGGATTACTGATTATTTCAAAAAAATGATATAAATTTGTACAAAAATAGATACTGTAAAATTAATATCAATGAGCGGAACATACGATTTCAAAAAAGTTGCTTTCAAAGACACTTCGTTTGCCGATTTAATGAACAAACGTATTTTCAACGTATTGCTTATTGCTTCCAAATATGATGCTTTCATGCTCGAAGATGACGGTCGCGTTGATGAGCAGATTTTTAATGAATATACAGCTTTGAGTTTACGCTATCCGCCGCGATTTACCGAAGTTTCGAACGAAGAAGATGCTTTGAAAGAATTGTCGGAACGCTCTTTTGAGCTTATAATCTTCATGCCCAACTTGGTTGATCCCGATATTTTCAGCACGGCAAAAGATATAAAACAGCAGCATCCTTCAATTCCTATCGTTGTGTTGACGCCGTTTTCAAAAGAAGTGTCGAAGCGTATTGCAAACGAAGATTTAAGCGCCATCGATTATATTTTCAGCTGGCTTGGAAATTCGGAACTGTTGCTTGCCATCATCAAACTGATCGAAGACAAAATGAATGCGCCGGACGATACGGCAAGCGTCGGCGTGCAAATAATTTTACTGGTCGAAGATTCTATTCGCTTTTATTCATCGGCGCTGTCGCATTTGTACAAGTTTGTGCTTGAACAGAGCAAGCAGTTTGCAAAGGAAGCGCTGAACGGGCATCAGCAAACGCTGCGCATGCGCGGTCGTCCCAAAATCCTGCTTGCGCGCACATACGAGGAAGCCGTGCAAATATACGATGAATACAGCAGTAACATTCTCGGAATAATTTCTGATATGAGTTTTTCAAACAACAGTAAAAAAGATCTCATTGCTGGCTACCGGTTTGGAAAATATGTACGCGCAAAAAGCGGAATAACAGCGCCAATCATAATAGAATCGTCGGAAAGCGCAAACGCGAAATATGCGCAAAAGATAAATGCTTCGTTTATTGATAAAAACTCCAAAAGCTATCCTCAGGATTTGAAAAAAAATGTAATGGAACAATTCGGGTTCGGCGATTTTGTAATATCAGACCCCGATACCAAACAGGAAATAATGCGTATCAAAGACTTGAAAGACTTACAGAATAAGATATTTCTGATTCCCGAAAATTCGTTGAAATATCATTTGTCGCAAAATCATTTTTCACGGTTTTTCTATTCGCGCGCAATGTTTCCTCCCGCCGAACTGCTGCGCCCCGTAGATGTAAGCGTATATACGGACATGAACGAGGCGCGTCAATTTATCTTTGATGTGATAGTTCGGTACAGGCTTATGAAAAATTCGGGAATTGTGGCAATTTATCAGCGCGAGCGATTTGATGAATACAGCAATTTTGCGCGTATAGGCGATGGTTCGCTTGGCGGAAAAGGTAGAGGACTGGCTTTTATCGGCGCAATGATTAAACGCTATCCCGAATTGTATAAAGATAATTTTTCTGTAAATATTCCAAAAACGGTCGTTTTGTGTACCGATATTTTCGACGAATTTATGGAAAGCAACAACCTGTACGGTATTGCGCTTAGCGATATTCCCGACAAGGTAATATTTGAAAATTTTATAAGGGCAAAACTTCCCGAGCGTCTGTTTGATGATATAACGGCATTCCTGAATGTAATAAAACGTCCTGTTGCGGTTCGTTCGTCAAGCCTTCTGGAAGATGCATATTATCAACCTTTCGCAGGCGTATATTCAACGTACATGCTGCCAAACCTCGACAACAAAAACGACATGCTTCGCATTGTAGGCGATGCAATAAAAGGAGTGTACGCTTCGGTATTTTTCAAAGAAAGCAAAACATACATGACGGCAACAAGCAATATTATTGATCAGGAAAAAATGGCAATAGTGCTTCAGGAAGTTGTAGGTGTGAAATTCGACAGGCATTTGTATCCTCTGATAAGCGGCGTTGCACGTTCTCTCAATTTTTATCCCATAGGCAACGAAAAACCCGACGAGGGAATAGTAAATATCGCTTTAGGTCTTGGAAAATATATTGTTGACGGAGGTAATACCATAAGATTTTCTCCTGTTTATCCGCGAAATGTTTTACAAATGAGTTCAGTAAAATTTGCCTTACGCGATACGCAGTCAACATTTTTTGCTCTTGACCTGAACTATATGCCTTTAGAATTTTCGGCAAACGATTCATTTAATCTTTTGAAATTAACCATTGAAGATGCCGATAAGGACGGAGCATTGAATTTCATAGCATCAACCTACGATTATCAAAACGAAATAATACGTCCGGGATATTATCCTCAAGGGCGAAAAATCATTTCGTTTGCCAATATTCTCGAACATGACCTGTTTCCTCTTGCCGAAACATTAAAAGCGCTTCTTGAAATAGGTCAAAAAGAAATGGGACGCCCCATAGAAATCGAGTTTGCCGTTAACATTCATCCGAACAATCGCGACAAGGCTACTTTATATCTTTTGCAGATACGACCTATTGTCGACCAAAAGGAAATGATTGGAGAAGATTTGGCGGTTATTTCGCATGAAGATTCGCTGCTGATTTCAAATCTTGCACTGGGGCATGGAATTTCAAACGATGTGCATGATGTTTTATACGTGAAAAGTTGTTCGTTTGATTCGGCTAAAACACGACAGATTGCCGATGAAATAGAAAAAATAAACAACGAATTTGTAAAAAATAAAAAATATTATGTCCTCGTAGGTCCCGGACGCTGGGGCAGCAGCGACCCGTGGCTCGGTATTCCGGTTAAGTGGGCGCATATCTGTAACGCGCGCGTTATTACGGAATGCAGTTTGCAAAACTATCAGATAGGACCAAGTCAGGGAACTCACTTTTTCCAAAACCTGACTTCGTGCGGCGCAGGTTATTTCACCGTAAATCCTCCGTGCGGCGATGGCTTTTTCGACGAAGAGTTTTTAAATTCACAACAGCCTGTAGTCGAAACGGAGTTTCTACGACTGGTTCATTTCAACAGTCATCTCACAATAAAGATAGATGGACGCAAAGGCACAGGCATTGTAACAAAGCCTCAAAACAAATAACATTTTACAAATCCGTTTATTTTTCGTTTCTTATTTCAAGTCGGCATCATTGGACTGTGTTAATATTCTATTGAGAATAAGAGCATTGAAAACAGCATAGCCATATTGTATTGCTTTGGGAATTATTTTTTTGTTGAAATTATTTATAATCATTCTAAATAATCAACAAATAAATATTACCTTTGCGTATAAATTTGACTGAATAATGAGACTATCGGAGCTAAAAACAGGCGAAAAATGTATAGTCGTGCGAGTTGTACGGCGCAGCGTTAAGGCTAATCAGCATAAAAATGATGAAAGTCAAAAATATAACCTGTTAGAAAAATTCAACCGCAATGATGCTTTTTGTAAACGCATTGCCGAAATGGGCTTTGTGCGCGGACAGGAAGTTGAAGTAATATTAAACGCTCCGTTTAAAGATCCTGTAAAATATAAGGTGATGGGCTACGAAGTTTCGTTGCGGCGCAGAGAAGCAGCTATGATTGAAGTTGTTCGTATAACAGATGAAAACGCAGACGGAAAACATGTGCAGGATTATTTTCACGGCATAATTACCGAAAACGAAAATCAGAATATAACGATAAAAAAAACAAACTCAATAAACGTTGCACTTGTAGGAAATCCTAACAGCGGAAAATCGTCGCTGTTTAACTTTGCTGCCAAAAGACACCAGCACGTCGGGAATTACGGCGGAGTTACAGTTGATGCAACAACAAGTTCGTTTATGCAAGGGAATTACAGGTTTAATATTGTTGATTTGCCCGGAACATACTCGCTTACCGCCTATACGCCCGAAGAAATTTTTGTGCGAAGGCATATAGCTGAACAAAAACCAGATGTTATTGTAAACGTCGTGGATGCTTCAAATCTCGAACGCAATTTGTATCTCACAACGCAGTTAATTGACATGAATGTGCGTATTGTGATTGCGCTTAACATGTACGATGAATTTCTGGAAAAAGGCAATTCGCTTGATTATGTTTCGCTGTCTAAAATGACAGGAATTCCTGTTGTGCCTACCGTTGCCCGCACAGGCAAAGGAATAAGGGAGCTTTTTGATGTAGTAGCAAAAGTTTACGAAGAATATGTTTCGGTTGATTTTGTGTCGCCTATCGACGAAAAAGACATGCCTATTCACAAAACGGCTAAACACATACATATCAATCACGGCAAGGAAATTGAAGATTCCATATCGAAAATAAAAGAAGAAATCGCAAAAAATACCGATATCCGTAAACATTATTCTACGCGGTTTTTATCAATAAAACTGCTGGAAAACGACCAGGAAACCGAAAACGTGACAGGTAGCCTGACTAATGCCGATACCATTTTTCGAATACGCGGCAAAGAAAGCGAACGCATAAAAGCATTGCTTGGCGAAGATGCGGAAACGGCAATAACTAACGCAAAATACGGATTTATTGCCGGTGCGTTGCGTAAGACATTAAAAGAAAACAGCAGAGAAACAAACTCAACAACAAAATTTATTGATAACATAGTTGCCCGTAAATGGTGGGGGTTCCTGATTTTTGTTTTTTTTATGGGAGTGATGTTCTGTACAACTTTCCTGCTCGGAAAATTTCCTATGGACTGGCTTGAAGCAGGCGTAGATACATTGGGCGAGTGGGTTACAGCTTTGATGAACGATGGAATTTTGAAAGATCTGCTTGTAAAGGGAATTATAAAAGGGATTGGAAGCGTTATAGTCTTTTTTCCGCTGATTTTGATACTTTATCTGTTTATTTCGTTTATGGAAGATTCCGGATATATGGCTCGCGCCGCATTTGTAACGGATAAGGCAATGCGTAAAATAGGACTAAACGGCAAGTCGTTTATTTCGTTGCTGATGGGATTTGGATGCAATACTACCGCAATTCTGTCGTCACGAACGATAGAAAGCCGCAACAGCCGTATGATTACTATTCTTGTAAATCCTTTTTTTTCTTGCACTGCACGGCTTCCCGTATATGTTCTACTCATATCGGCATTTTTCCCCGACAAAGCATTGCCGGTATTTATTGTCGTATATCTGACGGGAATTTTGGTCGCAATTGTTATGGCTAAATTATTCAGACTGGTTTTGTTCAAACACGAAGAAACGCCATTTGTCATAGAATTGCCACCGTATCGCAAACCTACGGCAAAATCAATATTTCGACACATGTGGGAAAAAGCCTCCATGTTTTTACGAAAAATGGCAGGCTGGATACTTGCCGTATCTGTTCTTATCTGGTTTTTGGGATATTTCCCGCAAAACAGGGAAATGTCCGATAATTACAAAAACTTAATAATACAGACAGAAAATCAGTATGAACAGTATAAAAAAGAAGTAAGCGAAATTAATGTTGCGTTTAATGAAAAGGGAAAAATATCATGGTCGGAACTTAAACAGGCATGGAAAACTTTGGGGCTAATGATTGAACAGGAAGATTTAATGAATTTTTACGAACACGAGAAAAACATCAAACATCAGGAACAGTCATATATCGGACGCATAGGCAAATTTATAGAACCTGCCATTAAGCCCTTGGGATTCAACTGGCAAATAGGCATTGCGCTTGTGTCGGGATTACCTGCAAAAGAAGTCATAGTAAGTACATTAGGCATTATTTATGCAGGCGATTCAGATATGTCGAGCGAAAAATTATCGCAGCGCCTGCAAGCCGATAAGGATTTTAACAAGTCAATTGCATTTGCTCTGTTGATATTTATATTGCTGTATTTTCCCTGCATATCAGCCATAAAAACCATACGGGACGAAACGGGAAGCTGGAAATGGGGAGCTTTTGCTGTATTTTATACTCTCATGCTTGCATGGATTTTATCGTTTGCCGTTTATCAGCTAAAAATAGGAGAATTGATGTTTTAATTATGTTAATACAGTGGATTATTGCGATATTGACGGTTGTTGCCGCATTTGCATATATTGTTTTTAAGATTATTAAAGGATTTAAAAATAAAGGCAAAAACAGCGGTTGCCACAGGTGTGAATATTCTGATAAATGCGTGAAAACAAATCGAAATCGGTTCCATAACGACGAATCGTGCGGGTAGATAAAATATTAATTCCAAATTTGAACTGCGTGATTTAAACCGTCATTCCGGCTTTCGCCGGAATCCTCTGCGAATGATGAGATTGCGGGTTTAACCCGCAATGACGGGCTTTTGCAAAGCTACGCCGAACGCAGGCAATTGATGAAAAACAAAAACCTAACAGGTTTTTAAAACCTGTTAGGTGGGGCTGGGTTTGCTTTGCTGCCTGTGTTGCGGGACGCTACGCTGAACGCAGGAAACAAACAACCGTCATTCCGGCGAAAGCCGGAATCCCCTGAATGATGAAATTGCGGGGCAAGCCTGTAATGACAGGCTTTGCAAAACTTAACCTAACAGGTTTCTAAAACCTGTTAGGTTTACTTTGCTGCCTGCGCTGTTGCGAAACGCTACGCCGTACAAAAAAAATTATGACATTTTTATGTTTTATTCATATTCTTCAATACATTTTTTGATAAATTCTTTTTCATATTCACTATATTTTCCGAATTTTTTATATCCATTTGCTTTATCTCCCTTGTGAATAGAGAATTTTTTTGCAATAATATTTTCTTTGTGTATCCCATTGCCATATTTTTCATATAGAAAATCGCTTATATGCACAATATCATATTTTTTTGATTTGCAAACTAATTTTCTTTCAATGCTTAAATTCCCCAAACAAATAGGATTCTCAAGCGGTTCTATTCCTTCATAAGCAATTATACATGCCTCAACTGTTGTGCAATAATACAAATAAACGGGTATATCTTCTGTATCAACAATATTCTGTAATAATGCTCTTATACATTCTGAAGAGTTTAAATCAATTGTATTATTTTTCATTTTATTATATACGCCAACTAAAAAAGGAATACTGAACCCATAGTCAACGCCCATTTTGTCGTCCTTTATGGCTTTATCAATAAGTTCATACCAAAAAGATTTTTTATTTATACTCATAATTTTTATTTTAAAAAATTTTTACTAATTACTAACCTGCCACCCTTTATTTTCTGCAATACTTGTATTGCAACTGCCGGAGCCGGGATTACTCATACAATCTATCCACGCATTATCTGCCGCTGTGCGTACGGGCAAACCTGTAAACAGCGAATTTAATGCCGTTGCACTTAATTGATTATAGAAACAAGATAAATTTTTCAACTTTGTACATTTACTTACATCCAATGATGTTAATTGATTACTGTAACACCATAATTCTGTCAGATTTGTACATCCACTTACATCCAATGATGTTAATTGATTATAGTAACACTCTAAACTTTCCAACCTTGTACATTTGCTTACATTTAGCGATGCTATTAAGTCGTTTTCGTAACAAATTAACTTCGTCAGATTCGTACAGCCGTTTAAATTTAATTCTGTTAAATCGGTATCATTAATGTATAAGTGAGTTAATGATTCCGCCCTGTTTATCTCAAATATAGTAAGATTCGGAACATCAGAATCATAAGCAGAATAATAGTAGCCTATGCTAATCTCTTTTAATTTCGGGCAGTTGCCAAATCTTAATTCACGAATATCACCATCATATCCAAAGTGCCCTATTTCAGTTAAATCTTCGGTATTTATGGATATGGTCTGAAAATTTATCGAATTTTCGTATTCGTGCGAAAATTTTCCTCCTTTGCCGTTAGGTACAATATCGTCTATCGTGCCATCGCCCCAGTCAATAGTAAGTTTTTTTGCAGTGGCGTCAAAAGTTATTTTTTTACTATAATCATCGGCATATCCTTTTATTTGAACCTGCCCTGCCTTCAAATCACCTCCCGGTGCATCGCCGCCGTCGTCATCTCCTTTGCTGCACGACAGTACGGCAAAACTCAATAATATCATGCTTAAAAAAGCAAATAATTTTGTTTTTGTCATATTTTTATTTTTAAAAATTAAATAATTTCTACTCTTAACGCTTTTCGAATACTCGTCCTGCTCTTTTGTTTAAGGTGGCTTTGCAGGAAAAACGTTACCATCGATTGTCTCAAAATTGGTATTTTCAAGTACGCACATAAAAAAAGCGCGGACAAATTCTTAAATTATCTGCACTTGAGGTCTTCGACTACCTAACTAACAAAATAAATGAATAAAGCCCACGCCTGAAACGGCGTGAGCGTTCATTGCTTTATCCATTGTTAGTTCTCGAATTTGTCGAAGTTTCAAGCACACGAATAAAAGCTAAACGCTTTTTCCAATAAAAACTTAAAATGTGCGTACTGTTTGCCTGTTTTTTTAATCCATAAGCATACAATATTTACATTAATAATTGCAAAGTTATAACATTATTTGACAATAATGAAAATTTTATGCAATATTTTTTGTGAAACAAAAATTGGTTCTGTAACGAATCGTGCGGGTAGATAAGATATGAATTCCGGATTTGAACCGTCATTCCGGCGAAAGCCGGAATCCCCCGCGAATGATGAGATTGCGGGTCATATCCGCAATTACGGACACAAAGGCAAAACGTCCAAACGGCAAGCGACCCATAATGTGTTTAATCGCTGCTTATTATGGCAGTTCTCTTGCCTTTGTGTAAGGTTATTTTTATTTCATCATTTATTTTTATTGCATTTGCATCTGTTACAACTTTTCCGTTACGGGTTACGATGGAATATCCTCGCTGCAGAATGTGTTCGGGATTGTTTAGCTCTACAGTTGTTTGATACACGTGTAATTTTTTTCTTAATTCATTGAAACACATCATTAAAACAGGCTTCATTCGCAAACTAAAGAAATCTTTTACAAAATATCTGTTTTGTTCCATTTTCATCAATGCCGCATTTTTCACTTTCATTGACATGTTTTGCAGTTCGTAATTTTTGTTTTTCAATTTCATTTTAAGCGTATTTGCGATCTGTTCGGCAATTTCGTTAAGGTAAATATCCTGTTGCTCTGCGCAGTTTATTAAAAATTCGGCTGCTGCTGTCGGTGTTTTCGTCATTGTATTGGCAACCATATCTATAATACTTGTATCTTTGTCGTGACCTATTCCCGTAATTACCGGAACAGGAAGCTGGGCTATGTACGACGCAAGCATATAACTGTCGAAACAGGACAAATCGCTAACAGAACCTCCGCCGCGAATTATTACAACAACATCAAAATCATCAGCGGTCTTATATATTTCGTCGATAGATGCAATTATTGATGCTTCGGCATCTTTACCCTGCATTACGGCAGAGAAAAGCGTTGTTCTAAAATTGTAACGATAATCATTGCTGTAGAGTTGATTGATAAAATCCTGATAACCTGCCGCTGTTGTTGACGATATTATTGCAATGCGCAAGGGCAAAGTCGGAATTTGCAGACATCTGTTCATGTCAAAAACGCCATCGTCGATCAGTCTTTTTATTGTTCGTTGACGCTGTAATTGTATTTCGCCAACCGTATAAGAAGGATCTATGTCGATAATGTTAAGACTTAATCCGTACAGTTCGTGATACTGTATTTGTACTGTTACCGAAATTTTCATTCCGGCTGAAAGCGAAGTTCCCGTTTCGCTTTCAAAATACGGTTTCAACATTCGATAAGTGTACGACCAGATTGTAGCGTTTGTTTTGGCTTGGGGAATACTGGAATTTTCGCCGTGCTGAACAAGCTCAAGATAACAATGTCCCGAATTATTTTCTTTTATTTCGTTAATATCGGCAACAACCTGATAATTTGCAGAAAACGCAAAATTTAATTTTTCCTTTATCATGGTTTGCAGTTCAAGCAGGCTGATGGTATTTTTGTTTGGCAGGCTATTATTCATTTTCAAAATTTATTTCAGTATAATTTCTTCTACAATGTATTCTCCGTATTTCAGGTTTATACTTTCTATTATTGTGCTGCGTTGCATAAATACCTGATTGCGTGCGACAGCCGAATCAAAAAAAACAAACAGTTTACGCCCTTGTATTGTCTTTTTTTTGATATGCCCGGCAACAGATTCTCCTGTTATTTCGTTAAATGTTTTCATTACGCGATACTGCTTGAAACCGTCTTCCAAACCGTACTGCTTAACAAATAACTTTATTGCTTTTTCGACTTTTTCTGGAGTTATTCTTTCCATTATTTTATTCGATTTTTGTTATTTGACCTTTTTCCACATTAAATAATGAGAATGGATTTTTTTGCTGCTCAAGAATTTTGTCCAAACGGGTTTTGTTGCTGTCGGTAATAAAAATCTGTCCGAAATCGTCGCCTGCAACAAGCGAAATCAAATGCTGCACACGATGCAAATCCAGCTTGTCGAAAATATCGTCGAGAAGAAGTATTGGCGAAACACCTGTTTGTTGTTTGAAAAAATTGAATTGCGTAAGCTTAAGAGCTATCAAAAAAGTTTTTTGCTGACCTTGCGAGCCTGTTTTTTTTATAGGATAATTGCTCATCCGCATAATTATATCATCGCGGTGAATGCCTGTGGTTGTGTGTTGCATTATGCGGTCTTTTTCGAACGAATGTTTCAACAAATCAATAAAATTATTTTCGTTCAAATCGGATTTATATGCAATAGAAACCTGTTCACTGTCGTTTGAAACCTGTTTGTAAACCTGAGTGAAATAACACTGTATCTGTTCTATAAACTGTTTTCGTTTTTGATAAATAGTTTGTGCATATTCGTTTAACCGTTCATCCAAAACAGCAATGACATCATCTTTTTCTTTTATCTGTTTTAACAGTTTGTTGCGTTGCATCAGCACACGGTTATATTTTACAAGATTGTCGAGATAAACAATATCAAGCTGAGATATTACGCTGTTGATATATCTGCGGCGCTCTTCGCCCGAATCATTTATCAGTGAAATATCGGTTGGAGAAATCATAACAAGTGGAATAAGCCCAAGATGATCGGCAAAGCGTGAATATTGCTTATCGTTTCGTTTGAATATTTTTTCACCGCTTTGCACGCCGCAGTATATTTTTTCCACATTTTCATTGCGTACAAAACTGCCCTGTATGATAAAATAATTTTCACCGTGCTTGATATTTTGCCTGTCGGTACTGTTAAAAAAGCTTTTTGTAACCGACAAATAATATATTGCATCGAGCAAATTTGTTTTTCCTTCACCGTTATTGCCCACAAAGCAATTCATGTTTTGAGAAAATTCCAGGCATGTTTGCTCAATGTTTTTAAAATTATTTACTGATATTTGCTTCAGATACATTATAAAACTTATTCGTTGCGCGAAGATACAAAATATTTTTCAAATCCGACTGATGAAATCAATGTTTTGTGAAGACACAATAACACAATAGCCATTTCGACCATAGGTCTACCAAAATCAAAAATTAAAAATATAAATAATTCAAGTTGCTATTTATAGTTTATGTAAATTATTAAAAGTATAATCCCAAATGAAAGCAATGAGTTTGATAATAAAGCCCTCAGCCGTAACAGCATGAATAGACTTCGGCATGAATTTGGCGATGTCGGAGAAGGCGGTTTCAATGCGCTTTCTCTGAGTGGCGATAATATATTCCGTCGAAGAATAATGATGTGCGAAGAAAAAAGTCGCATTTAGCGTTTTAGCGATGCGTTTATGCTCGTAAAACTCGCTGCCGGTATCGTTGAGTGTATCCATTGTTTGTAATGCAAGAGCAGGTAAAAAAGTTCTTTTGCCAAGGCTTTGGCATTTTTTCCTTTTGGCAGTTTTTTCATCAACAGGAATCCGGTCTGCCTTTCCGTTGCCGTCAGAATGGCATCTTTGTTTTCCTGTCTGACGATAGTGTCAATTTTCCAATCGTCAGAGCGCTGTTTCTTGTTGATAATATCCGATCGCAGGTCGATGGAAACCTTGTCGTGTATAATCATTTTCTTGCCGCCTGCGGGTCGTTTACGGTGTTTGAGCCTGTGGCGAAGGTTCTTATAAAGTGTTCCTCCCTGCTTTTTGTCGGAGCAAATATATTGGTAAATCTGCTCGTGGCTGACCATCGGGATTCCGTCTCGACGGGCTCTGCCAACGATTTGTTCGGGCGACCACTGTTCTTGGGTCAGTTCTCTGACTATTTTTGTGCGGACTGCTTCCGTTAATTTTCTTTTCAGGCGGAATCGTTCCTTGCATTCTTGGGTATACATCTGTGCCTGTTGCGGTGAATAGCCCTATTTGGAACTGTTGCGTTTCAATTCTCTGCTGATTACCGATTTGTCTTTGCCGATGACAATACAAATCTCTTTTCGGCTACATCCCGCTTGCAGCATCCGTACAATTGTGTACCTTTGTTCCTGAGTTAAATGTTGCTTTTTATTCATTATAACAACTAAAGTAAGGCATTTTTCTTAACCTGAGGGTGTGTCAAAAGCTCCATTTTTCATCATTTCGAGCGAAGCGATGGGCAAACGAGATGGTGAGTACGTTTTGGCAGGCAGAATAGAACTTGACGAGGGTTATTTTTCTACCGAGACTCCGGTAGAGAAAAAAGACGAGCCGTTAAAACGCGGACGCGGCAGTCAGCGTAAGTCGAAAGTGCTTGTAATGGCTGAAAGTACGCTTGTCGAGCAGACTAAACAGGGGCAAAAATCCCGCCGCGTGGGTTATCTGAAAATGAAAATGATAGACGATTCAAGGAAAGAAACTATAAACGAACAGGTGCAAAAACTTGCCTCCGAGGCAACCGAAATAGATACAGACGGCTCCAATTCTTATGATGATTTGAAAGATTTTGTTGACCGGCACAATGCACAGGTTATCCAGAAAGATAAAGTTGGCGAGATTTTGCCGTGGGTGCATATTGCAATCAGCAATGCTAAAAGGGTAATTTTGAACACATACCACGATGTCAAACCCGAATTTTTGCAGAAATATCTTGATGAATTCTGCTATAAATTCAACCGCCGATATTACGGTGAAGCGCTCTTTAATCGCTTGCTTGTGGCTCTTATAAAAATAATTTTAGGTATAAATACGGATAATCATTTTAAATTATGTGAAAAGCATGTTGAAAATAATCTGTTTTTTTATTATATTGAAGATGAAATTATTTATAAATTTAATAATAACAATTTAATAATAACAATTTAATAATAGCAAATAAGTATATGGTGGAGCAGGCTATACTATCGCGTATTCGTTTTACAAGCGCAAATCTTAAATTAGATTATTAAAAGGCTTTCCCGTTGAAGTACAAGGTTCTTATGTTGACAGTGTACAGACAGTAAAGTGGCATCGCCCATCCCGATACGCCCGACAATATTCAGGAGTTGCTTCATAAAAGGTTGCCGAATAAGCTGTATAAGTAAATAAAAAAAAGGACTGTAAAACAGCCCTTTGAACTTATTTTTTTTCAAACAAATCCACTATTTGCGCTTGTAAATAGCATAGATAACACGTTTGCCACCATTTGGATTTTCATAAGCGATTGTTAATGTGTTGTTATTTAAAATATAAAATACATCACTTTCATCAAATCCTAAAAATAATAGAAGTCCATATGTGCCTCCCATCATATAATTACAGCGTTTTGTTATGTGAATAACATTGTTATCTGTGTAATATGAGCAATTAATATATGCTCTTTCGCTAAATTTATGCGTCAATCCGCAATCTGCATTAGAAAAAATAAGTTGGCTGATTGGTGTATCAAATCGATTATATGTAGCAGTGTCAGCAAAGTTAATTGGATTACCATTTTCATCCCAATAATAATACTCCACTTCCCATTCGCCTATAAGTCTGCTATCAATATTCTTTATAATAATAGTAGCATCATCCTTTCCACATGCAGCAATGAGAACTGCCAAAGCGAGTAAGTAAATCAGTTTTTTCATTTTTGTTATTTTTTACTGTTATTATTTTTTTTGCAAAGATAGGAAATAAATTAACAACAAACAAAAAAGATTGCAAGAAACAGCCATTTAACTTTTTTATTTTAAGTAATTCACAATCTTACATAAACATAATAATAAACAGCAGCCCCAGTAGAATAAGCACGAATTAATTTATTGTTAACAATACGCCAATGAAAATTAGGAAATAAAGGGGTAATAGGATGCGAATAATTGTTTTCACAAGTGCGCGTTTTCTTTATTACACCATTATTTACCTCATAAGAATAGATATATTTATTTTCATAAATCATACCGCATGCCGTATCCGCTAAAAATGTAAGATAAGTTGATTCCTCGATGTAAGAATATTTATCGTAGTTAAAAAAATCGAAGTCTGTAAAACCTGGTTCTTTGGGTTCAATATCGCAATAATAATAAGTAGACTCCCAATTACCTACAATGGCTTTTGGATTTATACTAACATCATCCTTTCCACATGCAGCAATGAGCACTGCCAAAGCGAGTAAGTAAATCAGTTTTTTCATTTTTTGTTATTTTTTTACTGTTAATATTTTTTGCAAAGGTAAAAATATAAATTAATAACAAACAAAAAAGATTGCAATAAACAGCCTTTTTTAATTTATAAACAACAGAATTACATCCTGTGATATATACCTGTTTACCTGCTTTGTTTTTTATGTGAAAACTTGTTTTTATCGGTTTTTCTCAAAAAAACAGGAAAAAATATATCCAGTTTCACAATCAGGAAGCCCTTATGGGCAAAATCTTACGACCCGTTGAACCTGATTGGCTGAAAAAAATTTTTTCCCATTCCTGTATATGGCATCGGACGTTTTCGCTTTCGCTATCACAGTCGCGGGTTGTCATCTGTGGGACATTGCCACGCTCTTTTTTGCCGATGTAAATCTCTTTCCGCTTCAGATAGTATGATTTGACCTCACATTCAACATTCGTCCGGCTCCTACCATCTTGTAAAGCCTATTTTAATGCAAAATAATAACAAAAATTTCATATATATGCAAATTTTTCCGATGACTTTTCAACATTTTTGTTAATATTTTATAATATGCTCATAACAAATAATTTACTTATACAGCTTATTAGGCAACCTTTTATGAAGTAATTCCTGAATATTATCGGGAGTGTCTACATGGGCAATGCATTTAACAGTTTGTTCGCTGTTTTCAATGCCGCCCTCAATGGCAATCGGAAATCCTTTGATTATTAAATTATTATACTCAAAGGTAAAGTACCCGCAAGGAGTATCGCCTAATATTTCCGCCAAATCACGACCAAATATCGGCACAAAGCAAACAAATTGATAGGCTTATTGAACTTTTAGGCAAAAAGTAGTTTATAATTTATCGAAGACTAAATAAACAGTGAGATTCCAATCTTTATAGGCAATAATTAATTTATTGTTTACAATACTCCATTTTTCGGCACGTAACAACATATTATCATCATTAATTTCACAATTGCCCGACTTCTTTATTTTGTCGCCGTCTATTTCATAAGAATAAATATTTTTTTTCGTGTCGTCATCCCAGTAAATCATACCACAAGCAGTATCTGCCAAAAAGGTAACATAAGCAGGACGGTCGGGATGTTCTTGATAATAATAGGTATTATATTTTGTAAAATCTATTTCACTGGATTTATCATCGGCATAAAGATAAGTAGATTTCCAATTACCCACAATAGCTTTTGGGTTTGTGTTTATATCAACATCATCTTTACCGCAAGCAACAACGAGCAGTGCAAAAGATATTGAGTAAATCAGTTTTTTCATAATTTGTATTTTTTACTGTTAATATTTATGCAAATATAGAAAAATAAATTAATAACAAATAAAAAGGCTGCAAGAAACGGCCCTTTTTGTTATTTATACAACTTATTCGGTAGCCTTTTATGCAGCAATTCCTGAATATTATCGGGAGTGTCTACATGGGCAATGCATTTAACAGTTTGTTCGCTGTTTTCAATGCCGCCCTCAATGGCAATCGGAAATCCTTTGAGTATTAAATTATTATACTCAAAAGTGAAGTACCCGCAAGGAGTGTCGCCTAATATTTCTGCCAAATCACGACCAACCAAAGCATCAAATTCAAACAGTATCGTATCGGTTTGAAAAACGGCTCTGCATCTGCAACCGACAAATCGGCTTTTTCTACTACGTTTTTACTTGCATCTGCAAATGTTATACTTAAATCACTTATGGTTTCGGTACTGGACGTATAGCGCAATATCTTTGAGTGCTTGTCTAAAATTGAAGCTATGTATTGTGCGTGGTTTAGTAAAGCAAAAATATTACTAATTCATTTATAATAACAATCTTATGAATAGTTATAAATATTTACATTACATTTTAGTTGCATTTTTGTTCAAGATATAGGGCTTTGTTATTTAATATTATTTAACGAAAATAATTGATAAAATATTTGTATATGAGTAACGAATGTGTTACCTTTGTGTTGTCAAATTAAATGTTCTTTTATATGAAGTTTTCTGAATTTTATCGTCTGCTCGAAGCGGACGGGTGGTACGTAAAAACCACAAAGAAGCACAAAAAGTACGTGCATCCAACGAAGCCGGGATTTATTCCGGTAGGTAAACACAAAAGCCAAGAAATTCCAACAGGAACATTGGCAAGTATGAAAAAAAGGGCAGGGATTAAATAAAAATCCCTTCCCGTTTATGACAGTAAAAAGTAAAAATATGAAAAAAACAAAATTACGTGCAATTATAGAAAAAGGCAAAGACGGACTTTATTCTATTTATGTTCCTGATATTTCAGGACTGTTCGGAACAGGCGAAACAGAAGCCGAAGCCAAAGAAAATTTGAACGAGGCTATTGATATGGCTTTGGAATATATCGAAGAAACAGGACAAACAGCCGATTATGCCATATTTCAGGGAAATTATGAAATTGAATATGTGTATGACTTATCGGGATTTTTCAAGACGTTTGATTTTTTCGATGTCAGTTCGTTTGCCAAACGTATAGGCGTTAATCCATCGCTTATGCGAAGATATAAATCGGGCATAACAAAAGCCTCGCAAACACAAAAGGCAAAAATCGCTGAAGGCATTCATGCCGTTGCACAACAATTAAGCGGAGCGCAATTTTGATAAAAGAACTTTGTTTGACAACGCTACGCTTGCCCCTGCTTAACTGTGGGGGCTTTATTTTAAATGCATTTTGAATATTATTAACTTAGTACATGACAAAAATTTGATGTATACTTAGAATTATTTGAATATCAACAAAATATACTTTCTTTTTATTTGGAAATGACCTTGAAAATTCGTATCTTTACGACTGGTTTCCAATTAGTTGTAATGAAGACGAATAATTTCAAGGTCGAGTACAAAAGTACCTAATTAATTTCAATTTTAAG
>JAIRZQ010000130.1 GCA_031267135.1 Prevotellaceae bacterium | reverse complement strand
AACCTTATAACAAACTATCATTTCCTGAAAATTACCCCGATTTTTGCCAAAAATATGGTGAAATCGGGGTAATTGTAATATTAATCTGTTTACCACATCAAATCATCTGTCAAAATATGGTATAGAAACAGAGATTTTTCCAACAAATTATCGCAAAAAATCATGTTAAAAGCAGAATTTTACCGCCAAAACGTAAAACTCTTTTTTTTCTGCATTTTCTGAATTGCCCAGATAATCTAAGAGCAAAACGTTTTCTTCTGTTTCGATATTTTTCAGCAATAATCCTGAATATTTTTACTTCCCTGATAATATT
Source organism: Prevotellaceae bacterium (assembly GCA_031267135.1). Classification (GTDB taxonomy): domain Bacteria; phylum Bacteroidota; class Bacteroidia; order Bacteroidales; family UBA932; genus JAIRKV01. The sequence continues at coordinate 22,047 of JAIRZQ010000130.1, read as the reverse complement.
TTCGATAGCTATTCTCGTGGAAGATATTCGATGATTTTGTTTTTTATCTTCTTTTGTCAGCGGATTCTTTTTGCTCTTTTTCTTGGGATGTTCACTGTTAGTGTGAAGTTTTTGTATTCCCTGATATCCCGTATCAACCAAACATTTGGTTTCCGAATTTAAATGCAATTTGCTGTTTTTGAACAATTTAAAATCATGCATTCGACCTTTGTCAAATACCGTGCAAATGATTTTCCTGCTTGTTTTATCGGCAACAATCCGCCTCTTTTGAGTATGCCGTTTTTTCTTGCCCGAATAATTCAACCGCTGTTTTTTTCAGGACGTTCAACAGGACTTTCCCTGACATCGATCAGAACAACCTCAAAGTGATTTTCTTCTTTTATCAAACTCTTTTTTCCCGGCAAATGAAAGCGGGAATCTTTTATCAAAATACCCTCCGTTTCCTTTATAATCTCACAAACCCGGCTTTCCGAAATGCCGTAAGCCACTCCGGTATGGAATTGAGTACGGTATTCCCGGTAGTACATCAACAACAGCAGCAACTTGTCGGCATGACTCAATCCGGGTGGTGTTCCACGGCTCGGATGCTTTCTTGAAGCGGCTTTGGCTTGTGTCAATGCATCCGACATCTGCTCGAATACTTCCCGTTTAACGCCTGTCTGGCGTTTGAAACGCCCCGAACTTAATTTTTCTATATCTTTGTAAAACATGCTACAAAAATACAAAATTAGATAAAATCTATTTTCCGAAGAAGTCTATTATCTCTTATCTTTGAAAAAATATACTTTTTAAGGAACGACTAAATAATACATAATTTCGGTATTATTCTCCAAAATATCAAAAACCATATTTAGTTAGCAATGCCAATTATTTGAATTATTATATTAATTTTAAGGTTGTTAGATATTACTGTAAACCGAATGTAATACAACATTAAAATTATTGTAAACAAACTGTAATCTTCATGTAACAGGGCAGTTCTACTTTTGCGCAATAAATTAAAAATTAAAAATGCAAAGATTTAAGGTAAGATTATTAGTGTTTTTTTCGATTTTCTGTTTAAGCGGACTGTGGCTTTTTGCAAACGATGTTTCCGTAAAGATTGCAGGTTATGTGAAAGATGCCAATACTTCGGAAGCAATTTCAGGCGCAACGGTTTCGGTTAAGGGAACAGACAAAAACGCCATAACCGACACGCTGGGATATTACAGCATAAAAGATTTGGAAAGCGGAAAACATACATTAATATTCAGTTGTCTGTCATATAAAACAGTTGAAATAGAATACGAGCCGAAAGGCGATACAATAAATTTCGATGTTTTGATGGAAAACGATATACAGTCAATAAGTCAATCGACAGTAAAAGGACGCATGCGCGGCAACACCGAAAGCGGCATGATTTCGACTATAAAAACCAACTCTCAGGTAATAAGCGGCATATCGTCGGCGCAAATATCAAAAAGTTCGGACAAAACAGCATCTGAAGTGGTACGCCGAATATCAGGAATAACTGTTCTCGACGAAAGATTTATAATTGTACGGGGACTTTCGCAACGATACAACAATGTTTGGCTCAACGGGCTGTCAATTCCCGGAACAGAAACCGACAGCAGAGCTTTCCCTTTCGATTTGATTCCAAGCAGCCAGATAGACAATATGCTTGTTTACAAATCGCCATCGCCTGAAATACCGGGTGATTTTTCGGGAGGTTTTGTTAAAATTACATCCAAAAGCGTTCCAAACGAAAACAGTGTTGAAGTCAGTTATACCTCGGGATTTAATGTTAATACACAATTCAATGATTTTCATATCAATCCGGGAAGCGGCACTGATTTTCTTGGTTTTGACGTGAATAAACGTCCTTTATCGGAAAATTTCCCAAAACATCTTGATGCCGTTGTCAATACTTCGGAAATTACAAAATTAACGCAAACAGGCTTCAACAACGACTGGCGCATAAAAAACATAAAACCTTTGCCCGACCAACGATTGTCGTTAATGTTTTCGCGCCGAATAAATACAAAAAACAATCAGACAATAGGAAACATTACAGCTCTCACTTACAGCAATACATTTAAGAGCGTTGAGAAAATGAAAAATGCTCGATATGGAATATATTCGGGTTCGGCAGACAAACCGATAATTCTTGATGATTATATCGACAATCAATTTTCAAATGATGCGCGTATCGGGCTTATGCACAACTGGTCGTTCAAAATAAATCCGTCAAGCGCAATTGAATTTAAGAATCTGTTAAATATTTTAGGAAGCAATCGTTTAACCGAACGCACAGGTATTAAGGATATGAGCAGCATGTATTATCGCGAACAGACAGAAATGCGTTATTCTTCGCGCTTGACGTACAGCGGACAGTTTTCGGGAATTTTCGATTTTTCTTCAAATCAAACTTTGACATTTGATATTGGATATTCGTATGCAAACAAAAACGAACCCGACCGTCGTATCGTCAGCAATCAGGCAGGAATAGGAAATGTGGAAGATATTCCTTCGGTAACAACGATAAATGATAACATAAGCCGTTATTTTCAGGATTTGTACGACCATAATGTTTCGGCAGCCGTAAATTATAAGAAAACCTTTACAAATATATCATTTGCACCTGTTTTGAAGGCAGGCATTTATGCAGAATACAGCGACCGAAACTATTCGGCACGAGAATTTATATATCGCTACGACAATTTAAGTTACGAAGAAAGACAGACATACCTGAAACTGCCTTTTCAGGAAATGATGAAAAACGAATATTTGGGAGCGGATAAGGTATATATCGACGAAATTACGCGAAAAACAAACAATTATTCTGCTAATGTGTGGCTTGGTGCTGCCTATTTTGCCATCGAAATTCCTCTGAATAAATTTAATATTTATTCGGGCGTTCGACTTGAGAGCCATAATGCAAAATTTACTCGCGACAAGTCGGATGCTGCTGATATAATATTGATTACGCACAAAAATATTAAAGATGTATATTTGCTTCCATCTATTAATATGACATACAAATTCACCGACAAGCATCAAATAAGAGCGGCATACGGACGTTCGATAAATCGTCCCGAATTGCGCGAACTTTCGCCTGCAATTTATTTCGATTTCGACCTGTTCAACGAAATAGGAGGAAACGAAAATCTTAAAACTGCCGTTATTGATAATTTCGATTTGCGATATGAATTTTATCCTTATCTCGGTGAAACTTTAAGTTTGGGAGTATTTTATAAACACTTCAAAAATCCTATAGAATGGAATTTTATTGACATGGGCGGTTCGCTTCGCTACAATTACGAAAATGCCGATAAAGCCGAAAGTTGGGGAATAGAAATGGATGTTCGTCAAAGCATGGACTTCATCGGATTGCCGAATTTTTCATTAATTCTGAATGCCGCCTTGATAAAAAGTAAGGTTCATTTCAAACCGGGAGAAATCGTGTCAGAACCCGACCGCGAAATGCAGGGACAATCTCCTTACGTGATAAATGCAGGAGTGTATTATCAATCGCAAAAAGCAGGAATTAATATTTCATTGCTCTACAATCTTATAGGAAAAAGAATCATCGGCTTGGGCAAATCAAACAGTTCCGACAATAATGTCAATTCGCTGATCCCAAATTCGTACGAAATGCCTCGCAATCTTCTTGATTTTACAGTAAGCAAAAACATAGGAAAGAACATTGAAATACGTTGCGCCGTACGTGATATTCTTTCGGAAGATGTAATATTCAAACAGTTTCCGATATTTGAAAAAAACAGTGTGAAACATAAACGTGAACAAATAATTCGACAGTACAATCCGGGACAGTCCGTTTCGTTGAGCGTATTGTTTAAAATAAATTGATATTTTAATAAATTAACATTTAATAGTAAAAAAATGAAAAACATGAAATTAACAAGCATTATGCTTTTATTAAGCGCTGCACTGTTCAGCGTAAGTTGCAGTGACAACGACGATCCTGCTCCCACACCTCCTGTCGGCGAAACTCTTGACTTGGGAGATGGCTCTAATGAGTTTGAAATAAGAACAAACACAACCCTGAAATATCCAAACACTTACAATTTAAAGGGTTTTGTTTACGTTATCGACGGCGTAACTTTGACTGTCGAACCGGGCGTTGTCATCAAAGGCAACAAACAGTCGAAAGGAACTTTGATTATAGAAAGAGGCGGAAAAATCATGGCGCAGGGAACAAAAGAGCGTCCAATTGTTTTTACGTCTGCGCAAACCCCGGGAAATCGTAAGCCCGGCGACTGGGGAGGACTTATCATTTTGGGAAAAGCGTCTAACAACATGGTAGAACAGACAATAGAAGGAGGCGTGCGGTCAAAACACGGCGGAACTGTTTCAAATGACAATTCAGGTATGATAAGTTATGTCAGAGTCGAATTTGCAGGAATAGAATATACGACAGATAACGAAATTAACGGTATTACTTTCGGTTCTGTAGGTTCGGGAACAACGGTTGATCATGTTCAGGTTTCTCATTCGGGCGATGATTCGTTTGAATGGTTCGGCGGAAATGTCAATGCCAAATATCTGGTTGCGTTTCGCGGCTGGGATGATGATTTTGATACCGACAACGGCTTCAGCGGAAAAGTGCAGTTTGCTCTTTCATTGCGCGATCCCAAAACGGCGGATAAGTCGGCATCCAATGGCTTTGAATCCGACAACAATGCAACCGCTTCTACTGCCGAGCCATATACAGGCGCTGTATTTGCAAATGTAAGCATGTTTGGTCCCGTTGAAAATCCATCCGCATATAACAACAGTCAAGTTACCGATGGAAGCGACATAGATGCGCGTTTCCAATCGGGACTTCATTTACGCCGTAATACGCAGTTAAGCATTTTCAATTCTCTAATCGCAGCATTTCCCATCGGCTTGATTATCGAAAACGACAAAGGCTCTACTACGCAAACATGGGCTACCGAAGGTAAACTAAACGTTACAAACTGTATCATTGCAGGTTCCGTGCAAAATTTTCAAGACAGGCAATACTGGGCGGGCGATTCTCAATTCGATCCTGCTTCTGACGCAGGAGCATTTGCCGATGATTATTTCAATCGCATAGGCGGCAGCAATCGCTCGTTTGCTGTAATTTCCGACCTGAAATTATCCGGCAATCCGCTGAGCCTTACAAATCCTGTTGTTTTTCCAAATTCCGACAGCCCCTTAGCTTCGGGATACGACTGGACACATTCCAAAGTATCATCGGGATTTGATAAGGTTAACTACATTGGAGCATTCGCGCCTTCCGAAACAGCAGCCAATAACTGGACTACAGGCTGGTGCAACTTCGACCCGCAAAATACGGCATATTAAAATATACCTTTCAAGCATCAATATTAAATACATTCTGTCGAAGAGAGGACAGAGAACAGAAAAAACAGGCGTTATTTGTTTTTTCTGTTTTATTTTGCATGTATAACTCTTTATTTTTTGTTTATTATGGCAGTAACTATGTTCTTGCCAATAATTTAGTTATGCCTTGATAATCGTTACAGTAAATTTATTTTAGGGAGCGGCTAAATAGAAAACCCAAAAACACTCAATACAAAAAATTTTGCTGCCACGCCTGATTGTTAGCAAATAATCACTCAAATTTTAACATTTCTTGAAAATATTTTTGTCCTATAATTTACATTATATTTTGTTTTAAAAAACAAAAATAATTATTTTTTAATTAGTTACAAATCTTAACAAAAATAATTTTTTTAGCACAAACTGTGTATTTTGCTGATATACTCGCGATTGGTTTGTCTTATAATGTAAATTATAGGACAAATTTATTTTAATGTAAAACAAAATTATTATGAAGAAATTTTTAATGTTTTTCCTTATCTGCTTATTTGTAAGCGTTTCGGCATTTGCTCAAACAAAAACAGTAACAGGTAAAATCATCGGTAGCGATGATAATCTCGGACTTCCCGCATCCGTACAGATAAAGGGAACGACGAAAGGCGTTTCAGCCGACATTGACGGTAATTATTCTATTGCGGTTGACAGAGGTCAGACTCTGGTTATTTCGGCAATCGGATATACCGCTCAGGAAATTATGGTTGGAGATGCTAATGTGATTGATGTGACACTTCAAGTTGAAGCCGCTCAACTCAGTGAAGCTGTTGTAACGGCGTTAGGTATTCGCCGCGAGAAGAAGGCGTTGGGATATTCCGTACAGGATGTAAAAGGCGAATCTTTAATTGAAAATCGCACGGCAAATGTTATAACATCTTTGTCGGGAAAAGTTGCAGGTCTGAATATTACGGCAACGTCTGTTCCCGGGGGTTCAAACCGTATTGTTCTTCGCGGCAACAGTTCTATCGGCGGAAATAATATGCCTTTGATTGTTATTGATGGCGTTCCTTTCGACAATTTTCAGGGAGTAGATGGAACAGAAGCAGTAGCGTGGGGAGCAGGATTTACCGACTGGGGAGATGGACTGTCGATGCTGAATGCAGATGATATTGAATCTGTATCAACATTGAAAGGACCTTCGGCAGCCGCTCTTTACGGTACTCGCGGAGCTAACGGCGTAATGCTTATTACAACCAAAAAAGGAAAAGCAGGCGATAAAGCAACAGTAACTTACAACACAAACTTTACGTTTGAAAATGTTTTGATTCAACCGGAATTTCAAAATGAATACGGACAGGGAACAGGAGGCGTTTATGTGAATACTTCGCGTAATTCGTGGGGTCCGGCTATGGGAACAATAGTTACCGACTGGACGGGACAAACACGTCCTCTTACTGCAAAAAACAACGATTATTCCGATTTTATGAATACGGGAATAAACTGGACAAACTCATTTGATATTTCTCAGGCAAAAGACAAAATTAACTACCGCATTGGAGTTTCGCACTCTATAAGAAACGGAGTTATTCCAAACAATAAGTTTAAGAACACCAATGTAACGGCGCGTATAGGTTCTGAAATTCTTCCGAAATTAACTCTGGATGCAAAAATTACATATTCAAATCAGAAAGGACAAAATCGTCCCGAATTTTCGGCATCAGGTTTCAATCCCATATTTCCATTGATTTATACTCCGCGCAGTATCAATTTACATGAGATGAAAACACTGTTTAATGAAAATGAAACTATTACAGACTGGTATCCGTGGGCAACAACCACGCCTCCGTTGACAGTTGTAAATAATCCTTATGTAATAGCCAATTTAACAGGAAATTCGGATAAAACAAACCGTGTTACAGGTTACGCATCTTTGAAATATGACTTTACCGGCTGGCTTGATTTAACCGCACGCTACGGTATTGACACTTACGACAAAAACATGTATAAATGGTATCGTCATAATTTGGTATCTTCGGCAACTTACGTGAATGGTCGTTTCCATGCATATACGCAAAATTTCACCGAAGCAAATGCCGACTTCCTGCTGTCGGCGCATAAAAACAGTATATTCGATTCAAAATTCTCGGTTGAAGCAAGTTTTGGAGGAAATATTATGCACCGAACATCACGTTCAACAACTCAGGATGCCATAGGATTAAATATTCCGGAATTATACACAATAGGTAATGCGATGCAAAGCGTTTCATTAAACTATCAGTCGACAAAAGAAATTCAGTCTGTTTACGGATTTGCACGTGTGTCGTATGACGATTACTTATTTCTGGATGTAACCGCACGCAACGACTGGTCATCAACTCTTCCGTCTGATGCATGGTCGTTTTTCTATCCATCGGTATCGTTAAGCTGGGTTGTTACCGATATGTTAAAAAAATTAGATGTAAATACTCCGAAATGGTTACAGTATGCAAAATTACGCGTATCCTACGCCGAAGCGGGAAATGATACAGATTCGTATCAATTGCAGGATATTCTCGAAACTGTTTCTAATATGACAGGAGGTAATATGGGAGCATATTTGCCGTCAACAAAACCCCATATGCAGTTAAGACCTGAAACCAGCAAATCATGGGAATTTGGAGTTGAAGGAAGATTTTTTAACGGCAGGTTCGGCTTTGATATTACTTATTATAATGCAAAAACCTACGATCAGATTATAGCCTTACCCGTTTCCATAACAACAGGATATGCCGCAAGAATGGTTAATGCCGGACGTATTGACAACAAAGGCTGGGAAATACAGTTAACAGGTGCGCCTGTAAAAACAAAAGACTGGAACTGGAATTTGGGCATAAACTTTGCAAAAAACAAATCTCTGGTTGCCGAACTGTCTGAAGGTTTTGATACTTATGTACTTGCTCAACCTATGGGACAAAACATACAGGTAGTTGCAAAAGTAGGTGAACCTTACGGACAGATGTACACAAACGATTTCAAATATGACCAGAACGGCAACAGGCTTGTCGGTGATGATGGCAGATTCATTGTTGATGGAGCATTAAGAGCCACAGGAAACATGAATCCCGACTGGACGGCAGGAATATCATCGAGCCTCACATGGAAAAATTTTTCATTCGGATTTTTGATTGACATTCGCAAGGGTGGCGACATATACCTTCAATCGATGATGCGCCTGCAGTCTAACGGACAAACGAAAGAAACAGTTCCGGGACGCGCCGAATATTATGCAACAGGCAAAGGGCTTATATCGCAAGGCGTAAATGTAAATACGGGACTGCCCAATACGGTTGAATTAGACCCGACTACATACTGGGGGCAATTCTACGGTAACATAGGAAATTATATTTACGATGCAACAAATGTTAGAGTACGGGAAGTAAGTCTGGGATACGCATTGCCAAAAGAATGGTTCGCAAAAACGCCCATAAACAGTATGAAATTAAGTATTGTCGGCAATAACCTGTTCTTTATTTATAATGCGCTGCCGGGATTTGATCCTGAATGTACTTATTCTACAGGAAACGCACAGGGCGTAGAAACTGCCTCGTTACCATCTACACGAACAATCGGATTTAACTTAAACATAGTATTTTAATTAACCAAAAAGATAATAAAATGAAAAATATATTAAAATCAATTTTAATAACCGTTGGACTGATTACACTTGCAGGCTGTACCGACAATTTTGTAAGTTTAAATGTAAATCCTAATGGTTCAAGACCGGATGCTGCCGATCCAAAATTTCAGTTTCTTTATTCGGTGAGTCGTTCAAATTTATATGCAAACCAGTGGCAGGTTGGCGATCAGGCAACGGTATGCCATTTTATCGAGTATGCTGCAAATGATCCTCTCTCGGCTTCGGATTATAGCATGGATGCTCGTTACATTCAAGGTATTTGGGATTTAACATATATTGCTTTGGCAAACTTCAATGCAATTATTCGCAGTTATGAAGACGATCCGTTGCATGTAAACGTGGTAAACATGTCGAAAATATGGAAATGCTGGCTGATGCTTCGTCTTACCGATTATTTGGGCGATATTCCATATTCGGAAGCCGGAAATATAGAAGCGACAAATCATCCGGTTTATGATTTGCAAAAAGACATATATTACGGCATGTTTGAAGAATTGGCGAATGTTCAGTCAAAATTTGATGCAAATGCCGACAAACTCGGTTCGTACGATTTAATATACGGCGGAGATCTTGATAAATGGAAAAAATTTGCAAATTCGTTACGTTTACGCATGGCTTTGCGTATTGCAAAAGTTGATAATACAAAGGCAAAAACCGAAGCAGCAGCGGCAATTGCAGCAGGCGTTATGACATCACGAGAAGATGATGCCTTAATAGGCATGGGTTCGACATCAGCAGAAACATCATCTCAAAACCCTGTTTATTATCACAGAAATTCATCCGTTATTCACATGTCAACGGCTTATTACAGAATAGTTGAAAATCTTGGAGGAATAGACTGGCCAAATCTTTCAGACCAAAATGAAAATCCCAATATTACCAATCATATTTTAAATGCCGAAATTCATCCTGCAAAAGTTGACCCTCGTGCGTTCATACATTTCGAGCCATCGGGAATAATAGAAAATGTTACAACCGACACACTGAATCACAATTGGGCGGGCACAAACTCCGGTAATGTTACTTCGGCTGTCGGAGCCGGTATGGCAACAGGTCAACATGTTAACGATTATGCAAAAATAGGAGAGTGGTTTTACAAATATCCTGACCGTGGAGTTCCTGTTCTTGAATACAGCGAAGTTTGCTTTCTGCAGGCTATTGCCATAGAAACAGGCATTTTAACTTCGGCAAATGCGGAAAATTTCTACGAAGCCGGTATTACTGCCAACATGCAGAAATTCGGTATTCCGGCTGCAAAAATAACAGCATATCTAAATTCGGAAGATACCAATTATTACGGAACAACTGTTAAGTACAGCCATATTGCAGGAACAGCAAACACAACGATGGACAAGATTATTACGCAAAAATGGATTTCACATTTTGTAGAAGGTTCGTTTGAAGCATGGGCAGACCATCGTTTATATCATAAACCGACATTAATGCCGTTTGAACACGTAAGTTCAAGCGTATTTACAATGAATCCTGACGACAAAGCGAATAATACTCCAAATGCTTATATAAAGAGAGGATATTATCCGTCAACCGAACAGGTTCAGAATGCAGAAAATTACAGTGCTGCCGTTGCACGCATGGGATCAAACAGTATTCAAAACAATGTTTGGTGGGATGTTGACTAATCATTTAAAATAATTATCTTTGTGAAAAAATCGAATTGCTCGGCATTTGCAGTCGGGCAATTTTTTCAAAAAATTAATATTATGAAATTGTATTTAAAATGCTCGGGCATATTATTAATATCTTTAATGATTTTAATATCCTGTAAGGAACAGCAAAGAAGCGAAAAAACTAAAGTGTGGGCTTGTTTTTCGGGTACGTTGATATCAACTCAGCCCGACACAGTGGCAACAGAACAGACAGAATATTTTTTTGCGTTAGCAAAAAAAACAGGTATTGATGCCATAATTCTCGAAGTGCACGGCGGTTATCCAAACGTAGATTCTACTGATATTACGGATTTTACCGACTACGAAGCAATTAATATCGTTAATAAAGCCTTGCCCTATGCGAAAAAATACGGCATAGAACTTTATGCATGGCTCTGGACAACAAATCGCTGCGAAAAGAATTTGCGCACCGCGCATCCCGACTGGTATCAGGTGAATGCCGAAGGAAATTCGTGTCTGGATATCAAACTTTACAATCGCGAGCATTACCGCTGGCTTTGTCCTTCCCGTCCCGAAGTAACGGAATATCTCAAAGACAGAGTTGCCGAACTGGCAAAAATCGAAGGGCTTGCAGGCGTGCTTCTCGATTTTATTCGTTATCCCGATGCTATACTTCCTTACGGATTACATGAATCTCGCGGCGTTGTGCAAGACAAGGTTTATCCCCTGTGGGATCACTGCTATTGCGACGTTTGCCGTGCAAATTTCAAAGCGCAAACAGGAATTGATCCGATGACGCTTGACAATCCTACGGAAAATGCCGAATGGATGCAGTATCGCTGGGATGCAATTACTGAATTGACAAACGCTCTTGCCGAAGAAATTCATCATTACGGGAAAGCCGCAACTGCTGCTGTTTTTGCATCGCCGTCGGAATCGCGAAAACTTGTACGTCAGGATTGGGCGAGTTTTACCGAATTGGATATTATCTTTCCAATGATATATCACAAATTTTACAATGCCGAAGATGCATGGATTGAAACGGCAACCCGCGAAGGCGTTGAAGAAATGGCGGCAAACAACTGCAAGGGATATTTATGTTCCATCCTGTTTGTCGATCATGTTCCCATTAATCGGATTGACGAAATGATTGATTATGCAACAAAAGGCGGATCGACAGGTATTTGCTTTTTCTCGCTTGAGGGAATTGATAAAATTCCCGATTACTGGGGAAAACTAAAAGAATCAATCGCAAGATATAAGAGGAAAAAAGTCATTCATTAAACATTTTCGGGAAATACTATATATCTTTTCAATATGTTATACAAAGATATATTAGAAAGTTCATAAAAAGCAAAAACAAATCCAATTAATTTATTGTGAATTAGTTGGATTTTTCATATTTTTGTAAAAAAACGGTGCTGTTGGTCAAAATCGGGGAAATTTAACCCAAAAGATATGCGCAAGGTACAAAGCATCTGTAGATATTGTTAGATATCCATACCGTCAATGCCGTAAGGATGATTGAGAAGATGAACAGGCTGCTGATATAAAACTCGGCATAGTCCACATACATATGCGCTAATAATAATGGTTTATAATAATAGCCCATAGAGCATTTTATGCCATGAATCTGTCTTTTTCAGCGCTTTTTTGACAGAAATTCAATATTTATATATCAATAACAAAAAAATCGCACCTCTTCATGTCGAAAAATGCGATTTTTGACTGTTTTCTAAATAGCTATCCGTAATATTACAAAAAAAATATTATCTGCGCGTAAAATACTCCAAAAGCGTATCTCCTATGTCAAAGATAACTGCTTCAACTTTTTTATTTATCATCGCTTTTTTGCACAGGTCATTTTTTCGGTGCATTTTTCAATGTTGCCACAAGAAATTTCCAGAATTTATCGACCGACTCAATATTTACCTTTTCAGCAGGCGAATGAGGATGTCTTATAGTGGGTCCAAACGAGATCATATCCCATTTAGGATAAATACCGCCGAAAATTCCACATTCCAATCCTGCATGTATTGCTTTAACTTCCGGTACTTTTTTATAAAGTTTCCTGTATGTTTCCTGCATCACAACAAGTATCGGCGATTTCACATTCGGTTTCCATCCGCTGTATCCGCCCGAAAATTCAACTTTTGCTCCTGCCTGACGGAATACGGATTCCATTGCTTCGGCAAGGTCAAGTTTGGCGCTGTCAACAGAACTCCGCAACAGGCATTTTACCTGAATTTTACCCGAGTCGGATTTTACTATTGCCAGATTGGTGGAAGTCTCTACCAAACCCTGCATGGTATCGCTCATGCGTATAACACCGTTCGGGCAACCGTAAACGGCATCAACAAGCGCTGCCTGAGTTTTTCTGTCTATAATTTCTTTCGGCTTTTCTGCTTTTTTAATTAATATTTCCAGTTTCTTATCAGTTACGGAGTATTCGGATTTAATTATTTCACGAAGTTCATCAATAATTTTTTTCAATTCCTGCTCTTTGGTTTTTTCTATTGCTACAACAGCTACTGCTTCACGCGGTATGGCATTACGCATATCTCCTCCTTCGATTGATGCAAGTCGCGCATCTATTCTGTTTGCAAGCATTTTCAAAATGCGGAACATTATTTTATTAGCGTTTGCACGACTGAGAATTATATCAATTCCCGAATGTCCGCCTTCAAGCAGTGTAACATTTAACTGCACGGGAATAAAGCCTTTAGGCATTTCTTCCTTTTTATATTTGAATGTAAACGTTCCGTCAATACCGCCGGCACAGCCTATATAAAGTTCGCCTTCATCTTCGGAATCAAGGTTTATTAATATCTCGCCTTTCAGCGACTTTGGGCTTAGGTTTTTTGCTCCTGTCATTCCTGTTTCTTCGTCTATTGTAATAAGAACTTCGAGCGGACCGTGTTCAACGGTTTTTGACTCAAGCACAGCCATTGCCGCTGCAACTCCTATTCCGTTGTCGGCGCCGAGCGTTGTGCCGTTTGCTGTAACCCATTCGCCATCTATGCATGCTTCTATCGGATCTTTTTCAAAATCGTGTTTCTTATCCTTGTTTTTTTGCGGCACCATATCTATATGAGCTTGAAGTATAATGCCTTTACATTTTTCCATTCCCGCTGTTGCAGGTTTTGATATTATCACATTTCCAATTTCGTCCATAACCGACTTGAGTCCCAGCTTTTTGCCGAATTGAAGTAGATATTCGGCTGCTTTGCTTTCTTTTTTAGAAGGACGCGGAATTTGCGTCAGCGCGTAAAAATTTTTCCAAACTTCGTTTGGTTGAAGTGTTTCTATTGAAACCTGTTTTTTTGTTGCCATAATTTTATAATATTTTTATTTGTGATTTTTGAGTTTGATGTCATTGCATTTGCAAGTCGGCAGGCAGCGACAATATATTTCCGAACTGATAAACAGGAAAACGATCCTGTAGTAATACGCTTGTGCCATCAAGCAAGCTGACTTTTGCGATTCGCGGCACGCGGTAATAAATCAGTTCCGCTTTGTTGCGTTTTGCATCTACATCTGTCATCGCATCGGAATAAAATGATGTTTCTTTTTCCAAAGTCAGGATTATCGGACGTCCGCTAACATTGTTTGCAGGCGCCAATCCCTGTTTTTCGGAAAACCTGAATGCTATGTACGACTGTTGCGTCTGTGCGGCATCGGGAATTACATCAAAAAAATGAACTTCGGTTGTTCTTGTTGATTTTCCGGTAAACAGATACATGTTATCTGCTTCCATTTTTCGTATTTCGGCAAGCACGGCAGTAAGACCTTCGCCTGTAAAATCGCTTTCGCCCGTAACAATTTCAATGCGTTTTTTATGTAATGTATTTATCAATTCGGCAACTTCGGCAGCTTTGGTTTCGGTATTTTTGCCTGTTTTCTGCCAGCGTTCTATCGGCACATGTACAATACCCGTGTCGGTTTTTACTGTTCCGTAATAAACTGCACGTTCTACCGTGTAATTTGAATTTGCAGTCGCATCCACAAATTTTGCCTGCTGTTCGGCAGTTACCGTAAAGCGCGATGATAAATTTCCTTCGGACTTATAATTTCCAAAAAACAGCAAGCCTTCCGATGTTAAATTCAAAAAGTTTGCCCGCACATTTTTCATCTTTCCAAAATTAATGGTGTACAAGGCATTTGCATCGGCTTCTTTGAACGGCATCATTTCTATTTTTCGGATATAATAATTTTCGTGATTGTGCGTATCCACTTCAATACCTAAATATTTTTCGGCATATTGCGCGTAAGGACCTGCAGCAAAAATCTCTTTTTCTATCTCTATCCTTATTTTTATTGATGTTTTTGGCAAAGCATATACAGCCGAATTTGCAATTATTTGAGGTTCAACCGTATTATTTTGCGCTCCCGTTTGCATGCACACAAACAAAATGACTGATAATAATAATATGTTTTTCATCTTTTTGCATTTTTATGTTCAGCAAAGATATAAAAAAATTTAATTCGCCAGTGATAATTTTTTAACCGCTACAATTTTTCTTCAACATCAATAAAGGTTCATAATCATTTAATATTAGATATCAGCAGCTTATAATTCTGTCAGAAGTTTGTTTTCGGGTGAATTTTCGAAATCAGTCCATACCGTATTTATTAATTCTTCAACATTTTTATATTCGTCGTTATCCGAAGCAAAATCACTGCTGTTTAATTTTTCCAAATGGGCAAAAACAGTTGCAATCGTCATCCTGTTTACGTCAAAAGCCGGCTGATAGCCATATTCCTTATCGGTTTTGGATACGACTTCGGAAAGTATTCCCGATTCAACCAGATTATTTACAACCGTGCGAATAATACGTGTCGGCAGTGCAAGTTTTTCCGAAATATCGGATATTTCCAAAGGCGCATTTTCATTTTTGAAATTAACGGCAATCATACGTACAATAAGCAGTGCGAAAATTTTACGCTGGTAAAAACTTGTATGTTCCGATTCTTTTTCGCTCTCGTAATTATTGATATTCTGATAGGCAAACGACAGCTCGGCGCCGAGCAACACAATGAGCCAGCTCAGTTGCGCCCACATCAGGAATAACGGTATGGCTGCAAAAGTTCCATAAATTGCGCTGAATTTTGTAATCGAAACCTGCGAATAAACATATAAATCCTGCGTTAGCTGAAACAGGGAGCCTGCAATGATTCCGGCAAGCAGGGCATGTGAAAACCTGACCCGCGTATTGGGCATGAACTTATAAATCAATGCAAATAAAATCCACACTGAAATAAACGGAATACATTCGTACAAAATGTTCAATACAGGACTGATACTGTCGAGAAACGACAACGACGATATTCCGCTTACATCATGATTTACAGCGAGAGAAACGCTGATTGATACCATCAAAAATACAGGCGCAATAATAAATACGGCTAAATAATTTGTAATGCGATTTTTCCATGAACGCGGATTTTTTACATTCCACACATGATTAAACGACTCTTCTACATGAATCAGCAACTTAAGACACGCCCACAAAAGCATTATTATTCCTATGCCTGCAATAAGTCCGTTTTTTGTATTTTTCAAAGTTGAATCAACAAAATTCAATACCCATTGAACAATATCATGCTGTTCCGAAAAATTTTCAAACAAAAAAATTCTAAGTTCGTTTTCATAGTTAAAGCCTTTTGCCATGGCAAAAATCAGTGCGGCAACAGGAATAAGCGACATCAGCGTATAATACGTAAGCGCCGAAGCCCGTACCGTAATTTTATCCTCAATAAACGAGCGTACCGCTATTATTATTATTTTCAACTGGCGTGTGAGAAAAGAATCGGTTTTATCCGGCTTTTCCTTTGTAAGGTACCAAATATCGCGCATGACAAATTTTATGCATCGCTTTATAAAATCGGATATAATCGCAAATATGTTTAATTTATTTTTCAACCGCTTTATGTACTGATGTTAATTTCGGTGTCAAAGGTACAAAAATAAATATTCAAACAATATTACAGGCAAAAATATTTTTTATTCACAATTATTTTGTACTTTTGCGCCGTCACAGCCCGAATGGCGGAATTGGTAGACGCACTAGTTTCAGGGACTAGCGATCGCAAGGTTGTGCAGGTTCGAGTCCTGTTTCGGGCACTTTATAAACAAAACCGCTTAGAAAATAAGCGGTTTTGTTTTTTTCATCACTGTTTCCTGTTAAGATAAATTTGCAGCAGTTTGTCAAGATTTTCGGAATCGAGGCGGCGTGCAAGTATTTTTTTATCCCTGTCAAGCAAATAAATTTGAGGAGTAGTAGCTGTATTAAAGGTACTGTAAATATTTCCGGTGCGATAAGGATCCCATACGTTGATCCAGTCTATCCTGTTTTTTTCAATAAAATCCAGCCATTTTTTCTCGTCGGTTTGAACATATACTGCATAAACTTCAAGTCCGAGATCATTTCTGTATTTGTCGTAAATGTCTTTCATGCGCGGAGTTTCTTCCTTGCAGTGTCCGCAGTCGGTGTCATAAAAATACAGTACGGTATAGTCGGCGGTAAGTCCGTGAATTGATTCATAACGTTTGCCGTCGGGCGTTGGCAATAACAGGTCGGGCGATGTTTTTCCTATCAGCGTAGGTTTGTTTCGCTGTATGAAATTAATCAATTCAGTCCTGAATTTTTCGGTTTCCCATGTAATTTCGGGTTTCAGGTAATAGTTTTCGCCCAGATATATGACTATTTCCTCGTGTCCCATAACCGGCGATGTATAATAAAAGTTGAATATGTGCGAAAGCATATATTTATAACTTCGCGAACCGAATGTCATGCGGCTCATTATTTTATCAATACACGGAATTATTGAATCCGGCTCTTTGAATATCAGGACATTTTTAAGGTAATAGTCAATAATGTTCGGTTCAAAGAACGGGGTTCTAAATATGCGTTCGTCGTTAAAGTCTATGTTGTCAAGAAAATGTTCCCTGTTGAACAGGTAATAGTTCATTGCAATTTTCCTGTCTCTGTCGGGTTCGTCGGCAGGCAAATTAAAATCAGGCTCTGCCGGAGGCTTAAAAGCGTTTACAACCGTAGCCAGAAACTTTCCCTTATACCGGTTTGCCAGACTGTCGGAAAAAACAATAAGCGGCTCATTAAAATTTAACAGCTGATTTCGCAGTTCTTTTTGTTCATCGCCGTTTTCGGCGCTTGCTTTAAGTTGTTCCATCAACTCTTCATATTTTTTCTGATGCCGGTTGCGATAATCGAGATAAGCCAGCATTGCCGTATTTTCGGGCGAGTTAGTAAATTCGATTTTTGAATAGTCATCCTTGTCGGTTGCTATGCCAAAATTATCATCGCCATCGGCAGAAACCAGAAAATCGAAAAGAGCGACTCCGTTTAACGCAATAAAATACATTCCGCCTTCCAGCGCCTTTTGCCCGGAAAACGAGCCAGTACCGTTCTTATCAAGCACGGCGGTATCGACCGAATATTTTGCAGCTCCGCCATGCACAGCCAGCAACACTGTCGAGTCGCCGAGTCCATTTATTGTTATGTCTATTCTGTACGATTGCGCCGACATTAAGTTTACCGCGCAAATCAGTAAAACTGTTACAAATATCTTTTTCATTATTGCATTTTTTAATTTTAAGATTTTTAATTTAATATTCAAAGGTTATTGCATGTCAAGCATTATAAACCTGACAGTATTCAAAAATCTGTCAGGTTCTGCCTGTTTGTGAGACTGCGCCTCATTCCATAACATATACGAGGCAGCGTCATGTAACTCCGGTGGCATATCGGGAATATATATCTGCGTACTGTAGCGTATTGTGCTGCCCCTAGCCGGAAAATGATACTCGCGTTTATGTTTCCTGTCTTTGAGAATATTCCCATCCCTGTCTTTGAAAGGAAATGTTTCCGAAATGTAAATGCATAAAACAGGACTTAATATCACATAAATCCAAAAAAATGCCTTGCTTTTCATCCGCTCCTTTCCTTTCAGCCGCTTGTACTTTTCGATTATCTCTTTTCTTCTTTTTTTTCTGTATATATATATATAGTTAAGTGTGAAAAAGGGAAGCGCGAAAACAATACATGTAATCAATCCTTCAATACTGAATCTGTTTTTTACATTAAAATATGGTGAAAATTCTCCGTGATCAAAATTAAAGCAGGCATTTAATGCCACATATACGGTTACAAAATTAAAAAGCTGAACCCAAAATAAAAAACCATAAGCAAGGAATTCCGGGTCTTCTTCTTTTTTCCTTGTAGAGCAATAATAATACAGCCAGTAAAAAATATTCTTATACATAAGCTATCTGTCTAAAATAAACCGTTCCAGGTATTCAGCATCTACCGGTAGTGGCTCAAGTCCATCTTCAATCAGTATATCCGGAATAAATATCCTTGTATTATCAGCAGGGCTGTAATAATCCGGAGCAAGTCTTGAGTCTAAATAAATAATAGGACGGCTGTCAAAAACTCCCAGCAAATCCATCCCGAAATATGCAGTTCCTGTAATTATGCCCGGCACGCCTATCATAACATACTATCCCTGTTTATAAGTTCATCCTCCCTCAATAACCTGTGTGGGGTAAAATCTTGCAACGCCTGAGGCATATCCGGAATATATATCTGCGTACTGTCGCGTATTGTGCTGTTGCTGCCTGCCGGAAAATGATACTCGCGATGATGCTTATCATAAATAATTGTATTTTTATCATCACCAATTGTCATCGTGTGTAAAACATATATACACAAGATAGTAGATAAAATCCATAACATAGAATAAACACCGTCTGCTGTTAATTTTCTCGCATCGCGGTCTGTAGTTGGCTCTCTTCCGATTATTTTTTTAAAACAAAATCTCAATGGCTTTTGTGTTATAAGAAGTGAGATTGGTATCGATGCTAGTATATCAAAACCATTTATATCATTAATGAATTGTAATTTTACAATGTATTGTAACAACAAACAATATATAAAAAAACTAAAAGCAATTAAAAAGCAATAGCCATAATATTTGTTTATCCGCAGCATTTCATAGTCAAGGAAGAACCAAGCTCCAAATCCAACACCAAATGCACAGAGTGCAAAGGTAAAGTTAGCCTTATTTATAAAGGATAAAGGAATACTTATAACAAATAATATCAATACTGTTAACAGTATTATCTTAAATCTTTTTTTTAACAAATTTACTGATTTTTCCTGTTTATATTTATCAATTTTCTTTTTATCGGGTTTTATTATTTCAGGATCTGACAACAAATTTATGTCTGATATATGCAGATGTCTATATGTTTTAGTAGTTTTAATCTTTTTGATTTTACCGCCAAAATCAACTTTAAATGTCTCGTTATCTTCTGTAACTGCAAATACATTATCACCTTCCGTATCTTTGTCATTGATATAAACCATGAGTTTTTTATTGATAAATTGCTTATATTTGGATGCGGTAATAAAACCTTCAACATTAACTTTGTATCTGGTATTATCAGAAAATCCTAAATAATTTACAAGGTAAAAAAAATGGTCGTTATCAATTCGCTCATCAACTTTAATTATGTGATTTTCTTTTCCTGAACTGTAAAGATTGAACACAATATCTGTTCCCAAATCATCGATATATAACGTAGTCCATTGATGTAATTCTTCTTTAACATTACTGTATGAAGCGCCTTTTATTAATATTAAGCTGTCTGTTTCCATAGTGCAATTTATCTGTCTAAAATAAAGCGCTGCAAGTATTCAACATCCACCGGTAGTGGCTCAAGACCATCTTCAATCAGCATATCCGGAATGTATATCTGCATACTGTTGCGTATTGTGCTGTTTCTGCCTGCCGGAAAATGATACTCGCGTTTATGTTTCCTGTCTTTGAGAATATTCCCATCCCTGTCTCTTAAAGGAAATGTTTCCGAAATATAAATGCATAAAACAGGACTTAATATCACATAAACCCAAAAAAACGCCTTGCTTTTCATCCGCTCCTTTCCTTTCAGCCGCCTGTACTTTTTGATTATCTCTTTTCTTTTTTTTTTCCTATATATATATATATAGTTCAGTATTAAAAAGGGAAGCGCTAAAACAAGAGCTGTAAGCAAGCCTTCCAGACTGTATTTGCCTTTTCCGGTATCCCATGGAAATTTTGCACCGTGATAAAAATTAAAGCAGGCATTTAAAATCGCGAATACGGTTACAAAATTAAAAAATTGAATCCACAATAAAAAGATCGAAGCAGGTATATCCGGATCTTTTTGTGTTTTGATTTTAGAGCAATAATAATACAGCCAGTAAAAAATATTCTTATACATAAGCTATCTGTCTAAAATAAACCGTTCCAGATATTCAGCGTCCACCGGCAGTAAATAATGTTCATCTTCATTCAGAATGTCGGGAATACATATCCTTGTATTATCTGCAGGGCTGTAATAATCCGGAGCAGAAGTTCTCCATTCTGAGCTTATATTGGGAGTATCATCAAAAACGCCCAGCAAATCCAAGCCGAAATAGGCAGTGCCTATAATCAAGCCCGGCACGCCGCTAATCATAACAGCCGTTCCATTAACAACAAAATTGGCAATCGTTTTTCCCCACGGCTGTTCATCAGCAAAAGAATAGCCAATATCCAATAAAGTTCCCAGCCCAAAAGACATCCACCCTGTCTTTTTCAATGTCTTCTTCGCGCTGTGCACTTTAATCTGTCCCCTGCTTCCTCCATGCCATCCGCTCCTGTACAGCTTGGGGCTGAACTTCTGCCCGCGCATCCTGCGCATTCTGTACGTTGTTTTTCCTGCTCCCAGTTCCAGCGCCGATATGCCAAGCCCTCCGGCAGAAAGCGCTCGTGAAAGGGTTAGCAAATCAGAATTTCCGCCTGAGGTTCCCGTTTCGGATGGGGAAAGATGAACATCAGGGAGGCTTTTCACATCCGTCATACTCCGGAAGTCGATTCCGTAAACGGCTTCGGCGGCGCCAAGCGTCATTGTCGTTTCCTTAGCCTTTATGCCTGAACCGTCCCTGACCCGTATATGAACAACAGGAGAGGCAAGGGAACCCGAAGAGCCGGTTACGCTTACTTTTATATCACATTTATACGTCGGCATAACCATTATGTCGCCACGTCCGAAATCTACAGTAGTTGTTCCGTCAGTATTAATCCGTACTATATGGTTTTTGATTTTACGCGCAATATCATCCGCATCCGGCATGTTGTCCTGAGGAAAATAATACAAAGCGCTTTTTGTGAGCAGCAAAAAAGTCCTCTGGCTGTAGTTAACTCCGGGCGGGCTGCCGATATAAAGACTTTC
Organism: Prevotellaceae bacterium; assembly: GCA_031267135.1. Lineage (GTDB taxonomy): Bacteria > Bacteroidota > Bacteroidia > Bacteroidales > UBA932 > JAIRKV01. Next base: position 161 of record JAIRZQ010000130.1, on the reverse strand, counting down.
GGGCGGCACCACCACCGGCTCGCAGAGTGAGCGGTACACAACGCCGTCTTCATCCGTCACAAATCCCTCGTAGGGAATGCCAAGCGTGAGCAGGAACATGTAATAGTCAAGTGTAATAGAATCATCCATAATTACACCCAGTGCTTAAACAGGCTAATCCC
>JAIRZQ010000050.1 GCA_031267135.1 Prevotellaceae bacterium | reverse complement strand
CTTACTTTCTGACAAATGACCAAACAGACAGATTTTCGCGACTGGAAGTAGCAATATATTTTTCATCTGAACCGGATGAATTTTGGAGTTTTGTGGGAAACAAAAGTAATCAGCGTTGGACTTGGTACTCGATATAGAGGCGGTCGGGAATAATATTGGCGTGGCACAATGGCAAACGCAGAGACAAATATTTTTTTGTATTGAGGGAGTTGTTAAAACCGTTTTCGATACAAAAATATCACACAGACGCTTGGGAGTCGTACTCAAAATATATTCCGACGGACAGGCATCGAAGCGGAAAGGATAAAACTTGGAAAATTGAACGTAAAAACTTGAATTTCAGAACTCATTTGAAAAGATTGAACCGAAGAACGATTTGTTTCTCAAAAAATGAACAAATACATGATAATGTAATAGGAATGTATATAGAAAGGTATTATTACAAAACAGGAAAGTATGGAAATTATTCGTTATGATAATTTATGACATCACCCTTAATTTTAATTGTATTTTCCTGTATTTTTTCAATTTCAGAAAAATTACAATTAACTCATTTTCAATGCCTTGCGGCACTTGTCGGGGTGAGATGACTCGAACATCCGACCTCTACGTCCCGAACGTAGCGCGCTACCAACTGTGCTACACCCCGATTTTGAATTGCAAAAGTATAAAAAAATACAGACAATTATCATAAATATAAAAAAAACACTAAATTTGTGTTCAAATGAACGTATTCATGAACGAAAATTTTCTGCAATTTATATGGCGATTTGGTTTATTTAATAAAGATTCGGTAAAAACTGCCGATAACCAAAGTATTGCTGTTCTGAATCTTGGAATTTTAAACAGAGATTCGGGACCTGATTTTTTTAATGCAAAAATAAAAATCGGTAAAATAATTTGGGCGGGAAATATCGAAATTCACATCAATGCGTCCGATTGGAACCGGCATAAACACAGTAGCGACAAGTCGTACGAAAACGTTATTCTTCATGTTGTGAAAAATGCCGATTGTGATATTTTCCGCAGCGATGGAAGCAAAATACCTGCTTTTGAAATGCAATACGATTCAATATTGGAAAAGCGTTATGGCGAATTATTAGACTCCAAAACATGGATAGCATGTCAAAATTATGTCGGTAATATGGATGCGTTTAAAGTAAGGCATTTTCTCAATCGAATGATGGTTGAAAGGATTGAACAGCGATCATCCCATATCTGCAAGATTTTAGCAGACACAAAAAACGATTTCAAAGAAGTGTTTTACCGTCTGCTTTTTCGTTCGTTCGGCTTTGGTGCGAACGCATTGCCATTTGAACTTTTAGCGCAAACAACTCCGCTTGCCGCAATAAATAAACACCGCGATTCGGTTTTTCAAATTGAAGCATTGCTTTTCGGGCAGGCAGGATTTTTAAACGAATCGCCTGTTGATGATTATCAGGCGCAATTACAGAAAGAATATAAATTTTTGCAAAGCAAATTCAAACTTAAACCCGTTGAAAAACATCTGTGGAAATTTATGCGGCTGCGTCCTGCAAATTTTCCGACAGTCAGGATTGCCCAGCTGTCAAAATTCTTGACGCAAACCGATGGATTGCTTGCCAAAATAACAACATCCGAAAAACCTGATGAACTAAAAAGTTTTTTTGAATTCAGCGCATCCGAATACTGGGATTCGCATTATAATTTTGGGCAGCAAACAGGCAAGCGTCTAAAATCGTTTGGAAAAAAATCGGCAGAAAAAATTATCATAAACCTTGTTGTTCCATATCTTTTTGCATACGGAAAAGCCAAAGGCGAAGAAAGATTGTCGAAAAAAGCGTTTGATTTGCTCGAAATTATTCCATCCGAAAAAAACAGTATAATTGAAGGTTGGGAAAATGCCGGAGTCAAGGTCGAAAATGCCTTTTATTCGCAGTCGCTAATTCACTTGAAAGAAGCATACTGCAACAGCAGGCAATGTTTGCAATGCGCAATAGGAAAGAATATAATCGATAAAAAATAAATTAATAAAACATGAAACATGTAATTCTATCAGTAATTTTAATTTCGGCAATAGTGATAAATCTTCGCTGCCAGTGCGACGACAGGGAATTTTACGGAAGTTGCACAAGTATTATGGTCGGCAATAAAGCAAGCGCCGATGGTTCTGTTATAACAAGTCACACCTGCGATGGACGTTACAGGTCGTGGATGGATATTGTACCCGCTCAAAAGTACAGGCAGGGAACGTTTACCAAAATCTTGAAAGGAACGTTATTCACCGAAAGCATGGATGAAATTACGCAAATGCAGTTTGCAGAAAACAGATTGCAAGCAAATTCGGATACGTCTTCGCTTGCCGATTTTGAAGTTGTATTAAAAGTCAAGGGAGAAATTCCCGAAGCCGAAGAAACATTTGCCTTTCTCTATACAGCCTATCCGTGCATGAATGAGAAAAATCTGGCAATAGGCGAAACCACTATCGAAGGTCGCAAGGAGCTTGAAAACGAAAATGGAATGTTTTATATCGAAGAACTTCAGCGCATTGTTTTGCAGCGTTGTACAACGGCGCGTCAGGCAATTTTAATGATGGGAAAGCTTGTAAAAGAATACGGCTACGCCGATACCGGCGAATGCCTTACTGTTGCCGATAAAAATGAAGTCTGGCATTTTGAGATTTTCGGCGAAGGCAAGGATAAAATCGGCGGCGTGTGGGCTGCTCAGCGTATTCCCGACGACCATGTAGGGGTATCTGCAAATATCCCGCGAATTGCAGAAATAAATTTGGATGACAGTGAAAATTTCATGGCATCGGAAAATGTGTTTGAAGTTGCGAAAAATTTAAACTTTTGGGATGGAAAATCAACATTCAAATTCTGGAAAGCATACAGCGGCAAAAAACCGTTTTCGATACGTGAATGGTTTGTTTTAAGTTCTGTCGCTCCATCGTTGAAACTGTCGTTACAGGATGAAGAACTGCCGTTTTCGGTAAAACCCGAAAAACCGGTATCGGCACGCGATGTTCTTAAATTCTTTCGTTCAACATACGAAGATACTGAACATGACATGACCAAAAATCTGCTTATAAAACAAAAAAAACGCGATAGCGACGAAATGGAAACGGTAAAAAGCGCTTATGCCAATCCGTGGTTTTCTACTCAAATGATAGCAAGCATAAATGCCATTAAAGACAGTACTGTTGTAAGAGTTCGCAATATTGCCGTGCCTCAGTGCGCGTATGCTCATGTCATTCAAATCCGCAGCTGGCTTCCGGACGAAATTTCCTGCGTGGCTTATTTTTCAAACGACAATCCCGCGCAAAGTCCGCGTTTTCCTGTTTATGCAAATATTCTGCAAACTCCCGAACAGTTCCGAATCTCCGGGCACAAGCGATTTATCGACAAAGCTGCAGCATGGACATATCGACAGGCAAACAAGCTGGCAACGGTTCGCTGGCAGGAATCGCGCAAAAAACTTGAAAAAACGCGTGATGACTTTGAAGATAAAATGTTTAACGAGCAGAATACAATCGACAGCGAATCAATAAAACTGTTAAATGAACATGGCAAACAGTTGCTTCGGGAATATCTGACAAATTATGTCATCGATTTCTCGAACGAAACGCTCGATGCTTGGAGTAAAATGAGAGACGAATTGTGGTACACTTTCATCAGGGGATTATAGTTTTGAATATGATTTGTGGAAAGCAACAAAATTTTAATATTCACTTTTAATTGTTGATAACTTTTTAAAATTGCTTTTAATTTTATTTGTTTGTAAATTAATTTCTTATGCAATATTTTTATTTTGACATTCATTATTAATTCTATTGTAACTGTTTTGTATTTTTATTTATAATATCTTTGCGTCTCAAAAATGACATTAAACAAAATTAAGCAACATTTATAAATAAAAATTATATGAAAAAAGTTTTAAAATTATTTGTATTTATTGGTTTCTTTTTAGGAACAATAACGTTTGTTTCGGCTCAGGTAACTACTAGTTCGCTTAGCGGAACAGTTAAAGATTCAAAAGGCGAAGCTCTCGAAGGAGCAACCGTAAAAGCCACGCACGTACCTTCGGGTTCGGTGTATTACAATTTTGTGCAAAAAAGCGGAAGTTATTTTATTACAACTACGCGTATAGGAGGTCCTTATGTTGTTGAAGTTTCTTTTGTAGGTTACACAACAAAAACAATTGACGACATTTCTCTTGCCTTAGGTGAAGACTATAAATTGGATATAGTTTTAGCGGAAGATGCAGAAATGATAAGTGAAGCAGTCGTTACAGGAACTCAAAATTCAACAATTTCATCTAACAGAACAGGCGCTCAGGAAATTATTACACGCGAAAAAATGGATAAACTTCCGACAATAAACCGCTCATTAAGCGATTTTACAAAATTAACGCCAATGAGCAGTAGCGGGGGGTTTGGCGGAGCATCCTATCGTTTTAACAATGTAACAGTAGATGGAGCTTCGTTCAATAATTCATTCGGATTAAGTTCTGCGCTTGGAGCAACCGGCACTGAACCTATTTCGCTGGAAGCACTGGAACAGGTTCAGGTAATGATAGCTCCTTTTGATGTCAGAAACGGAGGTTTTACAGGAGCAGGTATAAATTCCGTAACCAAATCAGGCTCGAATGAGTTTCACGGTTCTGCATACTCTTATACTAAAAGTCCCGATTTACGAGGATACCGAGTAAAAGATCAAATTTTACCGGTATCCGAATTTACAAATCGTCAATATGGCATTAGTGTTTCAGGTCCTATTATTAAAAATAAGTTATTTTTCTACTTGAATGCAGAAATGGATCGTCAGGAAAACCCGATAAATTATACAACAGCCAATTCAGTAGTGGATGCAGCTGTTTTGCAGGATTTGTCGAGTTTTTTACAGACAAATTTAAACTACAGTCCGGGATTTTTCGACTTGTCAAAACGGAATACTGAAGCCGACAGGTTAACAGCACGATTAGACTGGAATATTAACGACAAAAATAAATTCAGTTTAAAATATTATTATCTGAAATCGTTTAATACAAACAATCCTTCTACTTCGGGTGCGCCGACAAACGGACGCGGTCCCAACCAGTATTCTATACCGTTCTCTTCTACTTTTTACCGCACCAACAGTAATTTTAATATAGTAATAGCGGATTTAAATACTGTGATTAACAGTAAAATGACTAATTATTTTAAAATTGGTTATTCGGCAATAAGAGATTTTCGCGATATGGACGGCGGTTTCTTCCCGCAGGTAGATATTTTGAATGGCAACAATCAGGCTTACACTACTTTCGGAACAGAAGGAAATTCATATAATAATAAGCTGGATACAGATATTTTCCAAATACAGGATAATTTCATAATCACTTTAGACAAACACCAGATAACAATAGGAACTCAAAGCGATTATCGCGCTTTTGTTAATGGTTTTGCTCAAAATTATCCGGGTGCATGGGTTTTTAAATCTATTGATGACTTCAAATTCAATGTGTTGGCTACACAAGATTATTTACAGTCGCACAATGGCAATATTGCAGGTTTTGATATTAACAATTACGACCCTGTAAATTACGGTTTTGCTTCAACAGTTGATGGAATAACAAATTCAGCTTCTACAGGCAATACATATTACGGACAAAAATATGCAATCGGCGACAACTTCCCCTTTGCAAAAGTAAATGTGCTTCAGCTCGGATTTTATGTACAGGATAAATGGAAAATAAACGATAATCTCAATATTACTTTCGGCTTGCGTATGGACTTGCCTATATTTACTACAGATCTTCCCGAAAATCCCGATCTGGCTAAAGAAGTATTCAGAGATGAAATCAGTGTTGATGTATCAAAATATCCTAATGCTCGACCGCTATTCTCTCCCCGCTTTGGATTTAACTACCGTGCACTCGAAGACAAATTGCAAATACGCGGAGGTACGGGATTGTTCACAGGTACTCCTCCTTATGTTTGGTTAAGCAATCAGGCAGGCAACAATGGAATACTGTTTGGAGATATTCGTGTTAGCGGAGCTGCTTTATCTACTCTTGGCTTTACCGGAAGTTTTGATACATATAAACCTGCCAATGGTACTGCAGCTCGTGCAGATATTTCAATTACCGATACTAAATTTAAATATCCTACTTTATGGAAAACCAATATAGCTGCCGATTACAAGTTCGGTGATGGCTGGATTGCAACAATTGAATTATTGTATTCAAAAGATATTAATGCTATTTATCATGACAACATAGGCATCGTTGAAACAGATCGTTACATAGATGATGGCAGTGGCAAAAATGTTCGCCCTGCATATAGCCGCTCATATTATAGCGATCTGCCTAATAACAACAAAAAGGCAAACCACGTTGTAATGCTACGCAACACCAGCAAGGGTTATGCATTTTTCGGCACGGCGCAAATACAAAAGACATTTAACGATGGACTGTTGAAAGGTTTGTATCTGAATGCATCGTTCACAACAGGCGTATCAAAAGGTTTAACGGATGGCTCGTCGTCTGTAGCATATTCGGCATGGCAATATCGTCAGGCTATCGACCCCAACTCGCAGGAAATGGGATATAATGCATCATCGTTCGACGGTCGTTTGCTTGCTTCTGCTTTATATACAGCAAACTGGAGCAAAAATTCGGCAACCAGCTTCGGTTTGGTATATCAAATGTATCGTCCGTTCCGATATTCATACACATATTCAGGCGATGCGAATAACGACTATAGCTCTGCAAACGATTTGATATATATACCAAGAAATTTTTCCGAAGTAGATGGACATTTACAGCAAGGTGATTTTGCAAGCGTTGAAGAAGCATGGCTGGCAATGGATGCATTTATATCGCAAGATCAGTATTTGAGCAAACATCGCGGCGAATATGCAGAACGCAATGGCGCTGTTACTCCATTCGTACACAAATTGGATTTCTCAATTTCGCACGATATAAAAGTTTTCCAGAAAAACGGACGTTCGCATACCTTGCGCTTTAGTTTTGATATTGATAACTTCCTGAATCTTTTGAATAAAGACTGGGGAGTACAAAGAACCACTGTTTTGGGCAGTTCATCAAGTCCTCAATATCAATTCTTGACCGTATATGGCGGGCAGAATGGTGTTGATTATCCGAACGCAGGCAATAACTACACACTGAAATATACAATGCGTAAAGGCTTGACAGAAACATTACAGTATAATAATTCATCATATTGGACAGCTGTATTTGGAATTAAATATATCTTCTAAAAGATTACATGCAACAAAATAAAAAGATGTGCAGAATTAAGGTTTTGCACATCTTTTATTTTAAATTTATGGCAAATAAGATTTACCTGAAACACCTGCCAGTTGTCATAATTTTGTGCAGTCGAAAAAATAAATTATAAAAAAAACAGAAAAAAATTTGTATATCAAAAAAAAATTACGACCTTTGCAGGCTAAAATTGGAAATTAAGATTTCATTTTAATCATAAAGATATTTGAAAACAGAATAAATTCTATAAAAAATGTCACGAATTTGTCAAATTACAGGAAAGCGCGTTATTATAGGAAATAATGTATCGCATTCGAAACGCAGAACTAAAAGAGAATTCTGTCCAAATCTCAAAACAAAACGTTTTTGGCTTGAGGAAGAAAAGCGCTTTGTTACGCTTAAAGTATCGGCGGCAGGCATTCGCACAATCAACAAAAAAGGATTGAAAGTTGCGTTGAAAGAATCTCAGGAAAAAGGTCTGATTAATATTTATTAAAAAACATTGCAGGAGATTGAACAATGGGAAAGAAAAGTAAAGATGCAAGAGTTCAGGTAATATTGGAATGTACCGAACAGAAAGAATCGGGAGTTCCCGGAATATCACGATATATTACCACAAAAAATAAAAAAAATAATCCCGACAGATTGGAACGTAAAAAATATAATCCGTATCTGAAAAAAGTAACTATTCACAGAGAAATTAAATAATTTTTGAATCATGGCAAAGAAAGCGGTTGCAACCCTTAGAGATAAAAGCGTAAAGAAAAACGTAAAATGCATCAAAATGGTGAAATCACCAAAAACAGGCGCTTATACTTTTAAAGAAGAAATTCTTGAAAGCGAAGAGGTAAAAACATTTTTTGCAAAATAATTGTTTTTTATTGTTACCATTAATTTGGTATTGGTTAGGAAATAAAGAGGATGCCCGAAAACCAGCGGCAACCTCTTTTTTGTTTTCTTCCAAAATTGCACAACCCATGCAAACATGCATGATTTTAGTGTATAAATATTGTTGAAATTTCGCAAGACTTTAATCTGTATCTGTAAAAACATGCTTTTAAATTCGTAATTTATTGTTTATAAGCTGTTTAACAACTATTATTAAGATGCAACTGAAGATATTAAGAATTTATAAAGATATTCTTTCTTCTTCAAATATTTTTCACCTTAAATTTTACCCGTAAGTGTCAGTTAACTAAATACTAAGCTGTATAATAATTAGTCGTTCCTTAAAAAGTATATTTTTCAGAGAAAAAGGATAATAAAGATGTTTTTCCTGTTACTTTTGCGTCAAGGCAAAAGTAACAACAGAAAAAAGAAAATATTATTTATTTTGCAAAGTTTTATGTCTGTATTGATTAAAACCTTGCATTTTTTTCATCTGATTTTTATCTATAATTATTTGTTAATAAATGACTTGTTCCCTTTTTAAGGAACAACTAAATACTAAGCTGTATAATAATTGTTCTTCACTAACTTTTTGTACCTTTGTAATCAAACACAGATAAATTAATTATGTCGATTGAAAAAAGAAAGCCCGATTGGTTAAAAATAAAATTACAGCACAGTAAACTTTCAGTACAGTTAGGCAATATACTAAATGGGCATCAGTTGCATACGATATGCGCAAGCGGAAAGTGTCCCAATCGGGGAGAGTGCTGGGATTGCGGTACGGCTACGTTTATGATATGCGGAGATATCTGTACGCGCTCCTGCAAATTTTGCAGCGTAAAAACAGGAAAACCACTGCCGATAGATGCAAGTGAACCCGAAAATATTGCAAATTCGGTAAAATTATTAAAACTGAAACACGTTGTAATTACATCTGTCGACAGAGATGACCTTGCCGATTTTGGAGCAGCGCACTGGGTTGAGGTGATACAAACCGTAAGAAAAAAAAATCCCGATACTACAATGGAAATATTAATTCCCGATTTTCAAGGCAAAGAAAGCCTGATAAATTTGATTATAGAGGCTCATCCCGAAGTCATTTCGCATAATCTCGAAACAGTGAAACGGCTTTCAAAATACATACGCAGTAAGGCGACCTACGAAACTTCGCTGTCGCTTATTCGTCAGGTAGCATCTTCGGGCATAGTAGCCAAGTCTGGAATTATGCTCGGGCTTGGCGAAACGCACAGCGAAGTTGTCGAAACAATGGACGATTTGCTTGATGCCGGCTGCAGCATTATTACGATAGGTCAATATCTGCGTCCTTCAAAGTCAAATATCGAAGTGGTTGAATACGTACATCCTGCAATATTTGAGGAATTTCGCAACATTGGCATTGCAAAGGGATTTGCTCATGTTGAAAGCGGTCCGCTGGTAAGGTCAAGTTATCACGCCGAACGGCATGTTAAGAATTAAAACCATGCTTTACCTGCAAACTTCTGTAAACTTTATATCTTTATTATTATGATTAAAACGGAATTGATAGATTTGGGAACATTGAATTATCGCGATGCATGGGCAAGACAGCAACTGCTGCTCGAACGGCTGAAAGAAGAAAAACGTCTTGGTAAACTGAGCGTAAATTATTTGCTGCTGGTTGAACATCCTCACGTATATACTATAGGTCGCAATGGCGACATGCAAAACATGCTGATAGATGCTATTCAGCTGAAAGCAAAAAACGCCGAATTTATTAAGGTTGACAGAGGTGGCGATATTACATATCACGGATACGGACAATTAGTAGTGTATCCTGTTATTCGCCTTGATATGTTTGAAACAGGAATTAAGGAATATATATATCGCATGGAAGAAGCGGTTATTCGTACGGTAAGCAAATATGGAATAAAAAGCGGACGCGTGAAAGGCGCTATTGGAGTTTGGCTTGATGCCGGTACGCAGGCGGCGCGTAAGATATGCGCAATAGGCGTTAGATGTTCGGGATTTGTTACAATGCACGGCTTGGCGTTGAACGTAAATACCGATTTGAATTACTTTAATTATATCAATCCGTGCGGTTTTGTTGATAAGGGAGTAACATCAATCGAAAAAGAAACACGGCACAAAGTTGATTTTGACGAAATAAAAGCACTGACAGTGCAAAATTTCAGTGAGGTTTTTGGAATGGAATTTGTTTATACCAATACGCTAACAAACAGCCTTAAATAGTTGCTACTTAAAAAGTATATTTTTCAAAGAAAAAGGATAATAAAGATATTTTTTCTGTTAATTTGCGTCAAGGCAAAAGAAGAGAAAATAAGATTTTTTAATCTAAAGAATTCCTTGAGGCTTGCCTCGGGGTCAATTCCATAGAAACCAACGGTTTCTAAAGATAAAGTGTTATCTTTGTGTGTATGGAAGACGAACATATTTATAAGCGGCATAATAAGACATTGTTACTCTATCACATCGTTTTGTCCATAAAATATCGCAGAAAAGTGATTACAGATGTAATTGGACTCTCCCTGAAGTCCATATGCATTGAGATATCGGAGCGTTATGAGATAAATTTTATGGAAATAGGTTATGAATCGGAT
>JAIRZQ010000049.1 GCA_031267135.1 Prevotellaceae bacterium | reverse complement strand
GTCATTTGCAGGAATGTAATCTTGATTATTCATTTTGAAAATTTTAAAATTATTAAACTTGATATTGACTGTTTTATGAATTGCTTTGCAAAATTTAAATTATTGCAAGTCGTAAATAGTGACAAATATTCTATTTTGGAAGACAAATATTCCGTTTGAGAAGACACAAAATTATATATGTAACACCCCTGTACCGCAGCAACAGCGCCGCAAGCAGAGCCTGCGCTGAACAAAAACTGCAAATTTTGCCCTTTTGTTAAGCAGTTATAAACTATTCTTTTGAGTGTATGCATATTAATCAATATTAGTCTTTTACGCAAAGTTGTCTTATAATTTACATTATAAGACAACAAACCCGCATGGTTATCAGTAATATAGCTGTTTTTTCATATAATTGTTAAAAAATTATTTTTGCCTGTAACCAAATATGTATATAACTTTGCATGTTCTATAATGTAAATTATCGGACAAAAATATTTTCGAGAAGTGTTAAAATTTTCAATAAATATGGTTTATTTACCATTTACGATTTTTAATTTAATGATTTAAATATTTATCGTTTTTATTGTAAACTTTCATTATAAACCTAACAGGTTTTCGAAACCTGTTAGGTTTTGTAGAAACATTATTCCAATATATTTACCTTAGTACCTTGATTATCCTCTCCCAAACATACCTTATTTATTGCCTAAAAATAAGGTTGAATAAAAAGAATTATACAGCGCTACTAAGGTGATGTTACGGGAATAAGGTTTAATCTCATTCATAATCCGCACTACGCATGTAAGGGACTGTTTCAAAAGCCGAATTTCGTAATTGCAAGCGAAGCAATCCATAGCGCAGATTTATACCGGACTGCTTTGGGCTATTTCCAATTTTAACGGCACATCATCATTATTATATTACCTTTCAATTATTTATTGGTGAAAAGTTGCATTTACTGGTTGAACTTACCGGCAAATTATAAAAAATGTCTTCGTTTAAATTCGGAACAGACTATTGCCGTTGCAACCGAAACATTAAGAGATTCGGATTTTGTGGCGCTGTCGGAAAAACAGGGTATGCAGAGTTTTTGATTTACATGTTTTTCTATTTCGGGCGAAATTCCCTTGCCTTCGTTGCCCATAATTATTAATCCTTTCGATGAAAGTTTGGCATCGTAAATGTTTTCACCATCAAGAAACGTGCCGTAAATACTGATATTTTTGCCAACACTATTTAAAAAGTCGTCCGGTTCGACATACACAACATTTATGCGGCATATTGCTCCCATTGTAGCCTGCACGGCTTTTGGCGAAAAACAGTCGGCAGTTTTGAGCGAACATATAACATTTTGTATTCCAAACCAATCGCACAGGCGTATTATTGTACCAAGGTTTCCCGGATCCTGAATGCCGTCGAGAATAATATTGAGCGAACGGCTTATTTGGTTTGTATTTATTTTTCTGTTTGGAATTTTAGCAACAACAAATGCCGAAGAAGGCGTTTTAAGAAAGCTGATATGTTTCATTTCGCCTTCCGAAATTATTGTTGCCTGAATATTATTATTATTGGGCAATATTGCATCAGGCAGGCAAAACAAACTGTCGATTTGAAGGTTTGACTGTAAAATTTCGCTTACTAATTTTTCGCCTTCGGCAACAAACAAACCCAATTCGTCGCGAAATTTTTTATATTCGAGCGATTTTATCTGTTTAATTTTTGCCTTGCCGAGCATGAAATGCTTTTTAATATCCGAGAATTTTCAGCATCGAACGAAACGACTGTTCCTTGCTGAAAAGTCGCGTATAATATTCGCCTTTTTCGTCGCGGTCAATAATGATATGCTTTGGCGCAGGCTGCAGGCAATGCTGTATTCCGCCATATCCGCCCAGCGATTCCTGATACGCTCCCGTATGAAAAAATCCTATATACAGCATTTCTTCCTTGTCGTACTGAGGCAAAAATATTGCATTCGAATGCGCTTCGGAGTTGTAATAGTCCTGGCTGTCGCATGTTAATCCGCCAAGAATAACGCGGGTATATTCGTGATCCCAATTATTAATGGCAAGCATTATAAAGCGCTGTTTAAGTCCCCATGTATCGGGAAGATTTGTTATGAACGAGCCATCGATCATATACCATCGTTCGCGATCGTTTTGCTGCTTCTGTCCGAGAATTGAATAAATAACCGCTCCGCTTTCACCAACAGTGTACGAACCAAATTCGCTGAATATGGCAGGTTCCGGAGTATCGTACTGAGTGCATATATTTTTTATTTGTGCAATGATTTCTTCCGTCATATACTCATAATCATAATCGAACTGCATGGATGTTTTTATCGGGAAACCGCCGCCGATATTGAGCGAATCAAGAGTTGGACATATTTTCTTCAGTTCGCAGTAAACTTTTACGCACTTTGCAAGTTCGTTCCAATAATATGCGTCATCCTTTACTCCGGTATTGATAAAGAAATGAAGCATTTTCATTTCAAAATTAGGATTTTTTTTGATGTGGTTTTCATAAAACGGAACAACGTCGCTATAGCGTATTCCCAGTCGCGAAGTATAAAATTCAAACTTCGGCTCTTCTTCGGCAGCAATGCGAATACCCAACTTGCATTTAGCTGTAACAAGTTTGCTGAGCGAATCAAATTCGAGCATGTTGTCGAGAACGGGAATACAGTTTTTCCATCCCGTATTTACCATATTTGCAATATTTTCAATATATTGCTGCTTTTTGAATCCGTTACATACCACAAATATGTCTTTATTTACAATTCCCTGATTATACAGCTCTTCTATTATGTTTATGTCAAAAGCCGATGATGTTTCGAGGTTGATTTCGTTTTTCAGAGCTTCTTCGAGCACAAATGAGAAATGTGAGCTTTTTGTGCAATAGCAATAATGATAATCGCCGTCGTAATCAACTTTTGCCATAGCTACATTGAACAGGCGCTTTGCTTTTTGTATTTGCTGACTTATTTTAGGAAGATATGTGATTTTAAGCGGAGTTCCGTATTGCTTGATAATATCCATCAGAGGAATATCATTAAAGTACAGTTCATTATCTTCGACTTTAAATTCCGCAGACGGAAATTCAAAAGTTTGTCCAATCAAGTCAATATATTTATTTTTCACCGTATAAAGTAATTAATTTAAATTGAATATTTTCTGCCAATCCGATTAACACGGATTCTAATTTGTGTACAAAAGTAGAAAATAATTTTTACAATGATGCAGTTGCTATCATAATTCTTATGTCAGTATATGTTGAAAAGGATTATTTATCTTAAAACCAGACATCTATTGATACAGGATTATAATTACCGGCAACAGTTTTTATTTGATTCATACTTGCCTGCAAAATATGCTGACTTCAACAGCTGTTACCGAAACCCAAAATAAATGAGATAAAAGAACAAGGAAGTATAAAATTCACGGCTTAATTTTTCAGGTATAAATACTCACTCACTTAATTTTTCTTTTAGTTTTTCGATTTCTTTTTTCAGTGCTTGAATTTCATCGCGCATTTGCGGCAAGGTGCGATATGCGGCAATGTTGCGTTGGTTTTTTGCATAGTCAATCGCAGGCGAACCTGCTATGGTTGCATTTTCGACAGTATTTTTGGATACTCCCGACTGCGCTCCTACTTGCGTGCCATCGGCAATACTGATATGTCCTACAATTCCGACCTGTCCGCCAACTACACACCGTTTTCCTGTTTTTGCCGAACCTGCAATTCCGGCTTGCGCCGCAATTACCGTATTTTCACCTATCTCAACATTATGTGCAATCTGCACCAGATTATCGATTTTGACCCCGCTACGAATTATTGTTGCTTCCATAGTTGCACGGTCAACAGATGTATTTGAGCCTATTTCAACATTATCTTCAATGACTACAATTCCCGTTTGAGCGATTTTTTTGTACGAACCATCGCTTTGAGGCGCAAAGCCAAAGCCATCGGCGCCAATCACCGCGCCCGAATGAACAATACAGTCAGCGCCTATTTTACATCCCGCATAAACCTTAGCTCCCGCATACAATACGGTATTATCGCCGATGAAAACATTTTCGCCTATGTAAACCTGAGGATATATCTTTACGTTATTTCCTATTTTTGCTCCTTTTGCTATGTACGCAAATGCTCCTACATAAACATTTTTGCCGAGCTTTGCTCTCCATGATATTTTACTGCGCCACGAATGTCCGCGTTTGTTTTGCATTTTCGCCGCATTCAACAAATCAAGCATGACTGCTATCGCCTGATAGGCATTATCGACTCTGACAAGCGTTGCTTCAACAGGCTGCTTAAGTTCAAAACCTTTATTGATTAGAACAATACTTGCCCGGGTTGTATAAAGGTATTTTTCGTATTTCGGATTAGCCAGAAAACACAGTGTTCCCGGTTTGCCGTATTCTATTCGAGCGGCAGATGATACTTCCGCATCGGGATTTCCTTCGACTGTTCCGCCCAAATGACGGGCTATTGTTTGAGCTGATAATATCATAAAATCAATTTTATATTTTGCAAAGGTAAGAAAATTTGATGATTTTGAATTGAACAGTAAACAATATGCATCCGCCCTGTGGCGATTCAATCAAATTATTCATTAACAGCAAGTCCAAAATAGAAGTTAATGACTCATGTTACACAGGACAGTCAAATTTACATTGCCTTTCATGCAAGCGTTCGCCTTTGTAACTCTTGTGCTGCGCTTGTAAACCTAACAGGTTTCAAAAGCCCATCATTGCGAGCGAAGCGAAGCAATCCATAAATCATTGTTAATAAACTGGATTACTTCGGTCTTCGACCTCGTAATGACGGTGAAACGTGCTTTTGACACAGCCTCTTCTGAATATCACGTCCTTTCAGGACGGCGAAACTCTGATGGATGGTGCGGAACATGAATCAATGAATAAAAAGGCAATGTATCTGCAAGTGAATATTAAAAAACAGCAGTATCAATTAATTTTCGTATTTTTGCAAATAATAAAAAATGATACATGAAAGTACAGATAGAAAAATCGTGGCAGCATATTTTGCAAAGTGAGTTCGATAAGCCTTATTTTGAAAAAATTACCGATTTTGTAAAATCCGAAATCCGGGCAGGAAAAACGATATTTCCGTCGGGAAAATTAATTTTTAATGCATTTGAAAAAACGCCTTTCGACAAGCTGAAAGTCGTAATACTCGGACAGGACCCTTATCACGGAGCAGGACAAGCTCACGGACTTTGTTTTTCGGTGCAGCGCGGAATAAAGCCGCCGCCGTCGCTAATCAATATTTACAGGGAAATTGAAAGCGATCTTGGCATTATGCCGCCAAATCACGGCTGTCTGGAAAAATGGACGCAACAGGGCGTGTTTATGCTGAACTCGATACTTACGGTACGTGCAAACGAAGCCGCATCTCACAGCAAGGCAGGCTGGGAAACGTTTACGGATGCCGTGATCTGTAAAATTTCGGAAAACAAAAGCGGAATTGTATTTTTGCTTTGGGGAAATTTTGCCCGCTCTAAAAAAGTACTGATTGACACGCAAAAACATTTTATACTCGAAGCGGCTCATCCTTCTCCACTTGCAGGAAATGCCTTTTCGGGATGCCGGCATTTTTCGCAAACTAACTCACTGCTGGAAAAACAGGGATTTCAACCGATAGACTGGGATTTGAAAGATTGATTTTTATATAAATTGCAAAATTAAAACATCACAGCATTATGATACCATTCAAAAATATTACAATAGACGATAAGGAAACCATACAGTCGTTTACGCTTAAACAGTGGCGACGAAACTGCGAACTGTCGTTTGCAAACCTGTTCAGCTGGTCGTTTTTATACGGCACTCAATATGCTGTAATTGACGATTTCCTGCTGATGCGATTTTTTTACGGCAACGAGCTTGTTTACATGATGCCGATTGGAGACGGAAATCTGCGACATGCATTAACGGCAATAATAGATGATGCAAAGTCGATGCAAAAGCCTTTCAGAATAGACGGTGTATGTAAAAACATGTGCGCAGAACTCGAAGAGGCAATGCCCAAAACGTTTGAATATTCGGTAAATCGAAAATATTCGGATTATATTTATCTGCGCGAAAATCTTGTGTCGCTGAAAGGTAAAAAATTACAGCCGAAACGAAATTTTATAAACAGATTTTTGAATAGCAATCATAATTACGAATATAAAACTCTAACGCCGGATTTGGTTGAAGAGTGCATAGAGCTTGAAAAATCGTGGTA
Organism: Prevotellaceae bacterium; assembly: GCA_031267135.1. Lineage (GTDB taxonomy): Bacteria > Bacteroidota > Bacteroidia > Bacteroidales > UBA932 > JAIRKV01. The sequence continues at coordinate 11,171 of JAIRZQ010000049.1, read as the reverse complement.
TGACACAAACGTAACCGACGAAGAACGCGACGCATTACTTGCAGAACGCACGGCGTTAACTTTGGCAATAACCAACATGAAAGCACTGGATCTGTCAGGCGGAGTATTGTTCGTAAACGGAAAAATAACGGCATTTACTTACGGAAATCCGATAAATTATGAAACATTTGATGTTTGCATAGAAAAAGCCGACAGAAATATCGAAGGAGCTTATGCAATGATAAATAACCTGTTTGCAAAGCATATTCCCGAACAGTATATTTACATCAACAGAGAAGAAGACCTTGATATTCCGGGCTTGCGCAAGGCAAAATTATCGTATCAGCCCGAAACGATTTTGGAAAAGCACAGAGTAAAGCTGATTGACAACAGTTAAATTAAATCCAACACTGTTCACCGTCATGCATAATTGCAAAAATGAACAATGACAGCCAAAATACAGGTTCGACAAAAGGACATAAGCTGAAAGAACTGTCAATAGCGCTATATAAACTTTGCTTTGACGACAGCGACCGATTTGTAAATTTCTATTTTGATAAAAGATATACCGAAAAAAATCATTTTACAATACTGAAAAACAGTAATCCTGTCGCGGCATTGCAGGTTATTATGTATATGATGACTTTTTTCGATGCAAAAATAAGCTTTGCATATTTGTCGGCAATTTGTACGCATCCCGATTTTCGCAGGCAGGGATTGATGACAGAACTTTTGGAAAAAACTCACAAACAATTATTTGCAGACGGAATTTGTGCGGCTTTCCTTATTCCTGCCAAACCGTTCCTGTTTGATGTTTATCGGCGAAATGACTACGAAACTGTATTTTACCGTACCAAAAAGCAAATAAATACCTGCAATTTCGGCATTAACTGTAAAATATATGAATACCCCGAAGCCGATAAAAGTAAGGTTTTTGAATATTTCGACAGCAAGATGAATGGACGAAATTGCTGCATACAGCATTCGTTCCGTGATTTCGAAACAATTTGCGAAGATATTTACAACAGCAGCGGAGTAATATTAATTGCGGAATACGAAAACAGAATTGCAGGAATATCATTTGCATCTCCGATAAGCGACAGCATTGCAATCAGCGAACATTTTGCCGAAACCCGGGAAATATCGGAAAGCCTGCTTAAAACGGTATCGGAAAAAACGAAAACCGATAATTTAATCTGTGTTGATATTCCTCAAAATGGACATTGCGAAGCTATTGGAATGATAAGGATAATATGTGCCGAAAAAATGTTGCGGCTTTATGCCGCAACGCATCGCAACTGTGAAAAAACAATCTGTATTAAAGATAGCCTGATTGCCGAAAATAACGGCTGTTATGTAATATCCAATGCCGGATGTACAAAATTGCCGTTCGAAAATTCGCATAATTCATGGAATGTAGCTCAACTCGCGCAATTTATTTTTGACCGGCAAATGCCATACCTGAGTTTAATGCTGAATGAATGATTTTAAATAAAAATCAAATTCGGAAACGAATAAAATAATATATTTTTACTTCGTTAAGTGAATTTATTTGTTTATTATTTGCATTATTTAATCACTTTTATTGATAAATTAAAATATATTAACGATATTTTGTATTGATTACCAATAAATATTTTGATTTTACATAAAAAACAATTACTTTTGCAAACGACACATAAAAGTGTCTGTTATTTATAAATCTTTAAAAAATGAATTATGTTACAAATTATTAAAAAATCATCATTTTTATTGGCATTTTTTATTATTGCCAATAATGTATCCGGACAACAGGAAATTTGTGTTACAATTCCACAGGTCCAAAGCGTAGAAAGTGTTTCAGGCAGCAATATTAATTGTGCCGGTGACGATATTACTTTAAATTTACTGATTGATAATGAAACTGTTCTTTCTGACAATTTTGTCGACGAAGTCAATAAGGCGCTGAAAGATGCGGGAATTGACTTTATCAGTGCATCGGGAACGGCGCCATTTTCAAATATTACACTGACTTTCACCGCAAATTATACGGATAATCCCGATGAAAAAAATCCCCGTGAAATAGTTTTTTTATCGGAATCTCAAAGCTGTGCAAGCGGAATAAGAGTAATACAGGAAAGCTGCAGCCAGTAACGGAACTGCAAACTCAATCGGAAAACTGCCTTAAAAAGGCAGTTTTTTTATTTTGTATGACACAGTTTACCGCGTATATTTATCTTTTTCCCAAACAGGTTCCTTGAGCGTTGATACATTATTCAAGCAAAAGGCAAGATACGTTATCGGAAACCCCTGTTCTAAAAATTGCTGCTCATAAAACGTTTTTATCGATAAAATATCATCGGCTCTGTTGCTGCCGTAAATGTCGTTATTGGCTTCTATTATTTTCAGATTATTCTGTTTTGAAAGCGCCAGTGTGTATTCGTGCAAAAAACGACTGTCGGTTTTCAGGTGAATTATTCCTTCACTTTTCAAAAAATGCCTATATCTGTTTAAAAACATTATTCCCGTAAGCCGCTTCCTGCTGCGTTTTAATTGAGGGTCGGCAAATGTTATCCATATTTCCGAAATTTCGTTTTCGGCAAAAAATGACGTTATAAAGTCAATCCGTGTGCGGATAAATGCTACATTTTCAAGTTTATTTTCGTGCGCAAACTTAGCGCCTTTCCACAGGCGCGCGCCCTTAATATCAATACCTATAAAATTTTTATTCGGAAATTTCAGAGACAGCGCAACAGTGTATTCACCCTTGCCGCAACCGAGTTCAAGAATTATCGGATTGCTGTTTTTAAATACGTTTGTATTCCATTTGCCTTTCAGTTCGTAATCGTTTTTGAATATCGCGTCAAACTCAGGCTGGTGAAGCGATGTAAATGCCGTATTTTCTTTGAATTTTCGTAATTTGTCTTTTCCGCTCATTGCTTATTTTCCTGCAAATGTAAATATTTTTTAAAAACAAACAATATGTGCACTTTGAGTAAACGTTATATACTTTTTAAACAAAGCGATTATGCTTTTTCAAATGAACAAAATTGCAGAATCTTTTCTTGCCTTTTGGTTACGCTGTTTTTATTGGTGCATGTGAGTTTTGGTGTGTGTCGTGCAATCAATCTGATTGCCTGATGATATAAAAAAGAAACTGCCTGTTTTCAGGCAGCCTCTTCATTCGTTTTATTAAAAAAACAAAAAATCCAATTAATTTTTGCCGCCGCCAAGATAGAAGCCTATTGTAACGCCAAGGAAATGGAATGTTTCATCGCCCATTTTTCCGCCATAAGTGTAAGAAAGAGCAAAACGGAAATGAGAAACATCAAAACCTGCACGAATCAATGCTCCGAAATTGTTTTTTCCTTCAGCTTCAACAGTTGCTACGGGTACGTCCTCTACTGCCACATCCACACTTGCTCCGCCAATGCTGTAAAGTCCTAAACCAAGACCTACAAAAGGACGGAATTTGTTGTTGTTAAAATAATAATCGCCTGTAGCCATGAAAGCTGAACTTAATTTAACATCCACACTTTGTCCTTCTACATCATCTCCTGCAAACAGCGAGCCTTCCCAGCGAAAACCAACAGCTATTTGAGGTGCAATTTCATACTTCGGTTCAAGATAAAATTGAACTCCTCCTTTAAGACCATCCGAAAACGGAAGTCCGTAACCTAAACCCATATCTACTCGAAATGGCTTAAACTCTTGTGATTGAGCTGACAATGCAACTCCGCAGAATAATACTGCAATGAATAAAAATTTTTTCATAAAATTAAAATTTATTTAAATGTAAATAACTCTATTTTGTCTTATATTTTATATTATAAGACAACAGACGCATGTGATTATCAGTAATATAACCGCTTTTTCATATAATTGGCAAAAAAATTGTTTTTGCTTATAACAAAATATGTATTTACATTTGCATGTTTTATAATATAAATTATGGGACAAAAAAAATTTTGAACAGTGTTAAAATTTAACCTAATATCGGTTAAAATAATGTTTAACAGCGATGTCAAAACCGAAAAATATCAAATTATAAAATCGGAATTAGTAAATAAATAGTCATTCCTTAAAAGGTCACAAATCATTTATTAATAAATAATGATGAATGAAAATTAGAGGGAAAAATTGCAGGGTTTTAATCAATACAGACATAAAACTTTGCAAATATTAAAAAATTTTATTTTATCTTGATACAAAAGAAGCAAAAAATCAAAGCTTATACTTCTCGGCGACCCGCTAACGGCTCAACGGCTAACGGAATTAATGTCTCGCTTCGCTTGGTTAATTTGCGTCAAGGCAAATTAACAGAAAAAATATCTTTATTATCTTTTATCTCTGAAAATATACTTATTAAAGAGCAACTAAATAGAGATTTATAGATAATAATTATTCGATTTTCAGTAATTTATAAATCTACTTTCTATTCAGATTTACCAATTTCAATCTTAATTCGGATTAGCAATCACTTTCCGAAAGTGTACGGTATCTCCGAAAATTTCAATTTTTTCCCTGATTTAAAAAACTTCAATAAAATTGACTTGTCATACATGTTTGGGACTTCTGAAATTTTAGAAAGCTCCAAAATTTCTTTGCGCTTTTTTCTCAATATTCTTATGGATTTATAAAAGTGGAAATGGGCTTTAATTACCGCTGCAAAACCTCCAAACTTCAACGAACCCAGAAATACAGCCGCCGAAAGAAAGTCTAATGTCAATCGTGCAAGCATTGTCCGTTTAAACTTCCTTTCAGGTAAGTTTTTTGCAAGCATAAACAAATTGTTGCGAAAATTCAAGTATATTTTTTTCGGATTGTCGGCTTCAAGCGTTCCTCCGCCAAGATGAAAAACCGCCGACTGCGGAACACACGCGAGCGAATAGCCGGCATGCTGTATCCTCCAGCATAAATCGATTTCTTCCATGTGAGCAAAAAAATCTTCGTCGAATCCTTTTAACCTGTTATAAATTTCGGAGCGAATAATCATGCATGCGCCTGTTGTCCAAAAAACATCGATAGGCATGTCATACTGCTTTTCATCGATTTCGAGATTGTTCAAAATTCGTCCCCGACAAAACGGATAGCCATACCTGTCAATAAATCCACCGGCTGCGCCGGCATGTTCAAAGTGCGTTTTTTGCCTGTACGATAATATTTTAGGCATACATGCAGCAACCTTATCATTTTCATCAAGATGTGAAATCAAGGGTGCAAGCCAGTTTTCGGTAACTTCTACATCCGAATTGAGCAGCACGAAATATTTTGCATTTACTTTTTTCAAAGCGCGATTGTAACCGCCTGCAAAACCATAATTTTTATCAAGAACAATTTGCTCTACATCCGAAAAGTTTTGCGATAAAAACTCCGGCGAATCATCTGTTGAATCATTGTCGGCAACTATAATTTTCGTTTGTTCGCAAGTCGTATTTTTCATAACGGACGGTAAAAATTCTTCCAACATTTTTCGTCCGTTCCAATTCAAAATCACAACAGCAGCTTTGATTTCATAATCGGCAGAATATTTTTTACTATTTACATTTCCCGTATCCATTTCAGTCGTTGCCTGCAGAGCGATTGCTTATTTATTTACTGTTTTTATTTCAAAAAGACTCGACCATCGCTTGCCTGTAACAAAAATACGCTTGTTTTTTACATCGTAAGCAATCCCGTTCAGGCAATTTTCTTCATTTGCATTTTTATATATTCCGCTTAAGTCGATTTCGCCGTCAACAGCTCCTGTTTCGGGATTTATCATTACTATTGTATTTGTTTGCCAAACATTAGCCCAAATCAATCCATCTATAAATTCAAGCTCGTTGAGCTGACTGACATTTCCCTTGTCATTGCAGACTTCAATTCGTCTGACTTCGACAAAATTTTCGGGACTTACAAAACTTATAATCGACGAGCCGTTGCTTACAGCCAATAAGTTACCTACTGTCGTAATTCCCCATCCTTCGTTCGAATACGGCAGCACGGCAAGCCTGTCGAAATTATTTTTATCATATACGAAACATTGATGTTCGCGCCACGAAAGCTGATAAATTTTCCCGTTTGCAAGCGTAACGCCTTCACCGAAAAATCTTTCGCCAAGATTTACCGATTTAACAACACTTCCCGATGCCGGTTCAATCTGCAATAGTGCCGAACTTCCGTAATGCCCTGTGCCTTCATACAAAAATCCCTCATCAAAAAATAATCCCTGAGTAAAAAATTCAGTGCTGTGAGGATACTGTCTAACAATCGAATAAGTATAATATTGCGGTGAAGGCGGAAAATATTTCAATACAAAAGCTGTACTTGCAACTTCAACGCCACCGGCTCTCATGCTCAAGCGCAACGACTGCCTTCCTGTGCGCTTTTCGTTCATCGTCCACTCATAGCTTGCTCCCGAAAAACGCGCAACTTCACTGTTGTTGACAAACAGAACCGTTGTATCAATGTTAAAACTGTCGCTTTTTATTTCGTAGGCAATGTTAATTATTTCGTTCTGCTTTACTTGCTGTCCGTTTTGCGGAGACACAAGAATTACACTGTTTTCTTTAATGTTTTTCGGCGTTTCCGTTTTGTTATCATCTGTCCGGCGAGCGCTTTTGCATGCAAAAAGAATAATAAATAATAATAATACTAATAAATATCTCAACATATTTTTGTAGTTTTGTGGCAAATTTACATGAAATATTTTAAATTGCAACAGTCAATATAAAAAGCTGTTTTTATTTATAAAATTTTAAAAAGATGTGGACAATAACAAAGAAAATAATTCCAAATATATTAACGTCATTCAACTTGTTATCAGGTTGTTTGGCTTTGGTATTTGTTTTTCGGAATGAATTTGAAATAGCATCATACTGTTTATTTTTTTCCGTATTTTTTGACTTTTGCGACGGACTGTCTGCCCGTATTCTCAAAGCCTATTCAGCATTGGGCGTGCAGTTGGATTCGCTGGCAGATATGGTAAGTTTCGGCGTTGTTCCTGCAGCAGTATTGCACCAGTTGTTGATTAAGTTAGATCCGAACATATTGAAAATTCCGATTATCGGCGTGCCATTGTACGGATTTCCGTTTATAATTACTATTTTTTCTGCATTACGCCTTGCTAAATTCAATATAGACGAACGTCAGCACAGTTCATTTTTGGGATTGCCTACGCCTGCAAATGCAATATTTATACTGTCAACAGTACTCGCTGCAAAAGAATACGCATTTATTCGGGATATTTTAAATTCCGATATTTCGATAATCGCATTATGTATTGTAATGTCTATATTGCTGGTTTGCGAAATTCCAATGTTTGCGCTGAAAATCAACTTTAATGAAAGTCATATAATCAAAAAAAATATCACAAAAATAATATTCCTGTCAATATCGCTGATATTTATAATAGCATTTGGTTTTGCGGGAATAAGCCTGTCTGTGATACTGTATATTTTAATGTCGATAGTGAAATGGCTTTTAAAAATATCCGAATAAAATGTATAATCAAGTAAAAAATTAATACTGAAATGAAAAAGGTAATATTGGCGCTTTTAGCGATTCTGCTTGTCGATGCGGCATTCAGTCAAAGCAGAGAAAAATATTCAGAACTGATAAATGACGCTGTCAAACTTCACGACAGCAAAGAATACATGAATGCAGGCTATAAATTTTCGGAAGCATTTTATACATACAGCCCTTATGCGCAAATCGGCGACAGATATCAAGCTGCCTGTTCATGGGCATTGGCAAACCATACGGATTCCGCATTTGTTCAGCTTTTTTACATTGTTCACCTTGAAGATTTTTCCGATTTGAATATTATTGACGATGCCGATTTGTCTTCGCTTCACTCGGATGAACGATGGAATTATATTATTGACATTGTTAAGGGAAATTACGAAAAAACAAGTAAACTTGACAAGGCATTATCGGCAAAACTTGATTCCATGTACAGAGAAGACCGTCTGTGCAGGCTCGAAATCGACGAAGCGGAACAAAAATACGGTCGTAATTCAAAAGAAGTTCAGGAGCTTTTCAGCATGATGAACAAAAAAAATTCGGATAATGTTGTTGAAGTAACAAAAATTCTTGATGAAAGAGGCTGGCTCGGACCTGATATTATAGGCGAACGCGGAAGTAAAACCCTGTTTTTGGTTATGCAGCGAGCCGACATGCAAACTCAGGAAAATTATTTCCATGTGATGGAAAAAGCCGTACAGCAAGGAGATGCCGACCCTGCCGATTTGGCTTTGCTCGAAGACAGGATAGCATTAAAGTATGGAAAGCCACAAATCTACGGAAGTCAGATTGGCATTGATCTCAAAACAGGAAAATATTATGTGATACCACTTGAAGATCCTGATAATGTGGATGAGAGACGATTAAAAGTCGGACTGGGAAAATACAAAGATTACCTTTCTATTTTCGGGCTGACATGGGATATTGACGAATACATGAAAGAATTGCCCGAACTTAATGCCAAACACGGAATTAAATAAAATACATATTATTAAAATCATATACCAAAAACAAAAAAGTTATGAAATTCGTATCCGAAATAGATGTAATGCCTCTTAAGGCTCTTTTAGACCCGCAGGGAAAAGCTGTTGCAATGACACTGAATAACAATGGTTATGAACAAATTGAAAATGTGCGCATAGGCAAACATATAACACTTGAAATTGAAGCGGAATCGAAAGATGAAGCAGAAAAAAAAGTGAATGAAATTTGTACAAAACTTTTACATAATCCTGTTATGGAAGGCTATCAATTTACAGTTAGTGAATCATAATCTTGACATAAAATCAAATACTAATAAATGTGTTATGGAAAATAATTACAAAGAAATCCATCAATCGGCTATAGTTGTTGATTTGCACAACGACTATATGGAAGAACGAATGAATCATCCCGAACATCGCTTATATTCAAATTATAAGCATCATACAGACGTTGCACGCTTGAAAGAAGGCGGTGTAAATGTTCAGTTTTTTGTTATTTGGACGCGTCCCGATGACTATAGAAATCATTTTGCAAGAGCCATTAAACTTATTGATATTCTGAATCGCGACATAGACGAATGTCATGGCAAAATAAAGCTTGCAGGTAATTACAGCGATATAATGTCGATTGTTGACAGCAAAAAAATTGCAGCTGTACTGTGCCTCGAAGGCGGACAACTGGTTGGCAGAAACATCAATAATATAAACAGGCTTTATGAGCGCGGAATGCGTTACCTCACGCTTGCATGGAACTATGGAACAGAATGGTGCGGCGGCGCAAATGACGACGACAGCAAAGGTCTTTCGGAATTCGGCAAACAGGTTATCGACCGCTTAAATGCGCTCGGTGTGATGATTGATGTGTCGCATGTAAATAAAAAGTCGCTTGAAGATGTGTTGAACTACACAGACAGAACTGTTATTGCTACACACTCCGGCGCTTATGGCGTTAACGAAAGCAAGCGCAATCTTTGCGACGAGCATATAAAAGAAATTGCGCGAAGAGGCGGAGTCATAGGCTCTGTTTTTTACCCGTATTTTTTAAATAATACCGACAAAGCCACAATAAAAGATGTAATAAAACATATCAATTACATTCGAGATATTACGGGAAGCGTTGATTGCATTGCACTTGGTTCTGATTTCGATGGCATTGACATTACTCCTACAGGACTGGAAAATGTTTCAAAATTTCCTAATCTCACACAAGCGCTGGTCAACGCAGGTTATACCGAATACGAAATAATAAAAATACTTGGAACGAATGCCTTGAGAGTTTTTAAAAATATTTGCGGCTGATGCATAAAGCATGGTTTTATCATTATAGTTAAAACCATAAAATAATATCTGTTTTTATATCATGTTTCTGAATTTTCACGCGGTAAAAGTAAATAAAAAGTAATTGTGAAACAAAAATATGCGGATTTATGCGGCAAAGAGTAAACCGGACTGTTATACGAAATGGCTGAGCCAATTATAACATGCTTACTAATATTCCCAAAAAATTACTGATATTATGCACTATTACAGGCAATAATATACTTCTGCTTTTTATGGCTATCCAGCCCAGTATATAACCGAAAAATGATGTTTGAACAAAGTATATCCAATCGAAATGGATGGAATAGCCGATACCAAACTGCAAGGCATGTGCAAAACCAAATAAAACGGCAGTGATTAAAATGCCGAAACAGGATTTTAACAATACATTTTCTTTTATGCAATTCATTAAAAGACCTAACAATACGCCTCTGTACATTATTTCTTCATCAATACCGGGGATGATTAATTGAAACATTAATGTATCCATGTCAAATTCCGATTTTCCAAAAGCAAACCATATTGCAGCCGTGCTAAAAATAAGAATTACCGATACAATCAATGTCTTTTTTATGTTCTTTCGTTCTTGTCGGATTCTAAAAAAATTATTATCCGTAAAGTGATTTTTGAAAATAAAGAAACATACCAATCCCCAAAAAACACCAAGTATTTTTCCATCCCAGTTCCAACTGCTTTTTATAAAATCGAAAAAAGGATACAGCTTCGGCATTGGTTCAATTAGTTGATAAGACATAAAACAAAACGAAAAAATTATAATCTTGAAATAATTTTTCCTGTTTTTTTCTATAAGAAAAAGGATAAAAGGCAATAATATAAAAAATTGAAGAAATGCTTCTATTGCGTATCGGTTTACCGTATTTTGTGTCATGTGCCTAAAATTTTCACAGGGCAAAGGTAGAAAAAATAAACGGTATCGTATCCCGAATTTTCAAGTCTTTTGGGTGATGTCATAAATTATCATAACGAATAATTTCCATACTTTCCTGTTTTGTAATAATACCTTTCCATATACATTCCAATTACATTATCATGTATTTGTTCATTTTTTGAAAAACAAATCGTTCTTCGGTTCAATTTTTTCAAATGAGTTCTGAAATTCAAGTTTTTACGTTCAATTTTCCAAGTTTTATCCTTTCCGCTTCGATGCCTGTCCGTCGGAATATATTTTGAGTACGACTCCCAAGCGCCTGTGTGATATTTTCGTATCGAAAACGCTTTTAACAACTCCCGCAATACAAAAAAATCTTTGTCTCTGCGTTTGCCATTGTGCCACGCCAATATTATTCCCGACCGCCTCTCTATCGCGTACCAAGTCCAACGCTGATTACTTTTGTTTCCCACAAAACTCCAAAATTCATCCGGTTCAGATGAAAAATATATTTC
>JAIRZQ010000191.1 GCA_031267135.1 Prevotellaceae bacterium | reverse complement strand
GCAACTGTTGCATTGCCATTTTTGAGTGCCATTGCCCGTAAAGCCCTGCTTGACCAAATTTTTGCTTTGACAGTGAGGACACTGAATTGACATCGTGTGTATCATTGTATATGTTTTTTACTGCAAAGATACTAATTTATTCTGATAATTTAAGACACTACCCATATTTGGTTACAGGCAAAAATAATTTTTTAACAATTATATGAAAAAGTGGATATATTGCTGATAATCATGCGATTTCTTTGTCCTATAATGTAAATTATCGGACAAAAATATTTTTAGAAATGTTAAAATTTCAGGTAATTATTGGTTTATTCACCATTTTTAATTTAAATATTTCTTGTAAGCCTGACAAGCTAACAAGAAAAGCCCATGTGTACGCACGTGAGCGTTGAACTTTCCTGTTCTTTCTGTCTTTTTGAAAGTGTCTAAGTTTCAATAGAAGAACAAAAGCTAACGCCTTAATTCTATATTTTTTACAAACTCAATGGTTTGCTAAGTATCGTTAATAATCATTTTATAAAGTTGTTTATTTTTTGCAAATGTATTGAAAAAATTTCATTCTACTAAAATTTTAAAAATATCTTCCCATATCATTGTAAAACAGTGTATTTTAAAATTATTAAACATATAAATGCAAAGATTTAACACTTAAAACACAATAAAGTATTAATTTTACGTTTTACTTTTGTATAAAACAGTATTATGAAGATTATAAAATCAATATTTATCGTATTAACAGCTATTGCATTGTTGTCGGGTTGCAACAGTGGAAAAGCGTTGTTGCGCAAAGCCAATAAAACCTTTGAAAGCGGAGCCTATTCCAAAGCAATAAAACAATACAGAAAAGCCCTGCCTAAAATAAGCAGGCGCGAACAGATTCTTGCAAATTATAATCTCGGCGAATGTTTCAGAATATTAAATCAGAACGTTTCTGCCGAGCAGACATACGGGCGCTTGGTACGTCGCGGCGATAATATCAGGGATGTTTTATATAAATTTACCGAAGTTTTGGTGAAAAACAGAAAATATGCCGAAGCCGAAAGAACGTTTGAAACGTTTGTGCGTCAGCATCCAGAAGACAGTCGCATAGAAAACATGAGAAGTACGATAGCATTTGCACGCACACATGATACCGTACCGCAAAAGGAATATATGGTAGAGAATTTTACCATAGTAAATTCTCTTTTCAATGATTTTTGTCCTATATTTGCGACAAACGATTACGAAACAATATTTTTTACCTCATCGCGTCAGTCGGGAAAAAAAGACAGAAAACGCCACGATGTTACAGGCGAATATACAAGCAGCATATATCAGACAGAACTCGGAAAAGACGGAAAATGGAGCAAAACCATGAAAGTTGAGGATTTAAGCACAAAAAAAGACGAGGAAGGCGTTTGCTCTTTCAACAATTCATATACTACACTGTATTTTACAAAAACGCAGGGACGTTACGACGATTTGGCCGGAAGCAGCATATATGCTGCAATTCGCGATAATAATTACAACTGGAGCGAACCGGAAGTCGTAAACATCATTGCCGACAGCATAAACGTAGGTCAACCTTCAATTTCACCGGATGAGCTGACTTTATATTTTGTGTCTGACATGCCGGGTGGCTTTGGCGGACACGACATCTGGAAATCAACGCGAACAAGCAAAAGCGATACGTGGAATCAACCGATAAATCTGGGCGAAAAAATCAATACCAAGAGCGATGAAATGTTTCCGTACTGCCATTCCGAAAATGAACTTTATTTTTCTTCGACAGGTCATGTAGGGTTGGGCGGACTTGATATTTACAGGGCTACTCAAGCCGACGATGGCAGCTGGACGGTAGAAAATCTCGGAGAACCGTTCAACAGTAATCAAGATGACTTCGGAATCATTTTTGAAGGAGAAACCGATAACGGATATTTCACATCAAATCGCAATGGAGGCAAAGGCGGCGACGATATTTACCGTTTTTACGTTAATGTTCCTGTTATTGAATATTATGTGGAAGGAATTATTTGCGATGCAAAAACAAAAGCGCCGCTTGCAGGCGAAGTTAAAATCATAGGCAACAACGGTTCTACGCTTATCAGAAAAACCGAAAAAGATGGAACATACAGATTTAAATTGACAGCAAACACCGATTATCTCTGCATTGCTTCGGCAGACAAGCATTTGAATCAAAAATCAAGATTAAGTACAATGGGCTACGAAGACTCATACGTATTTACCGATACTCTCAATCTCACGCCGACAGATAAGCCTATTGAAATTCCAAATATTTTTTACGAATTCGGTAAAGCCGATTTGAATCCGTCATCAAAAGAAGCTCTTGACTTTTTAGTTGAGATAATGCGCGATAATCCTGCAATAATTATCGAACTTGCAGCGCATACCGACAGCAGAGGCACCGACCGCGTGAATGACGATTTGTCGCAACAGCGTTCTCAAGCTGTTGTGGATTACATGATCCATGAAGGAATTAAAGAAGACAGGATGATTGCAACTGGATATGGCAAGCGTCAGCCTAAGATTATAGATAAGGAAACTGCCGAAAAATATCCATTTCTTGCTGCAGGTCGCAAGCTCGATGACAAATATATAAATACATTCAAGGATGATGAAGAAAAATTTGAAATATGTCATCAACTCAATCGCCGCACCGAATTGATAGTTATAGGAGTGAATAAATAGAAAGCAAATATATGTTTAAAATAAAAAAACAGCTGCGTAAAATGCAACTGTTTCATATTGAAGTGGTACCACCACGAATCGAACGAGGGACACAAGGATTTTCAGTCCTTTGCTCTACCAACTGAGCTATGGTACCTTCAATTTTGAGGCGACAAAAATAACTAAAATTTTATTGTCTGCAAAATTTTATAAAAAATATTTCGTTTCGCAGATTCAAATAGCAAATACATTTACAATTTTTTCGCTGTATTTTCATTGCTGTCCGGTTTTCATCATGTCAATTCAACTGTTCAATTTTGGTTCTGTCAGCTTTCGGACTTGCTTCTTTTTGCTGCTTCAAATATTCAATAAGCGTTTCCACCGATGTTACGTTTAGCGTTTTGCCAGCATCTGCATGATCAAATTTATAACTCGAAGCGATGTAGCTGTTCATTCCCACCTTATATTTTTTATTTTTGTCGAGCAGGTTTCCGCTTTTCATATCATGTATTTCCATGTCGATAACTTCATCGTCTTTCACTTTTATTGCATACGATATTCCTGCTGTTTTCAAATCGGCGTACTTACTTTCTTTTCTGTATGAATTTTTAAGCAGCGAATATATTTCGTCATAACTCATTTCAAACAATACTATTTCGTTATCAAAAGGATCGAGTGTGTACAGCGTCAACAGGGAAATGTCGCCTTTGTTAATTTTATCGATGCGAATTCCGCCGGAATTCTGGAAAGCAATATCAAGGTCGAGAACAGATACAACGGCATCTGTCATCAGGTTTCCAAGATTTTCTTTGTCCGAGAAATCTGCCTTTGCCTCTGCCACGATTTCGTTCAGCGGCGTTTCTTCATAATATTTATTTACCAGCGCTTTAATTTCCGCATTTTCATCCTGCAAAGTCGATACGTCAATGAGTTCAAATTTTTTATCTGCAACCTTTTTATCTTTCAATGTTATGGTAGTTTTACCGATATATTTCAGATAACATTCCGTTTGGGAAATAAGAACTCCGTTTTCAATCATTCCGTCAACGCGAGTGTGCGAATGTCCTCCTATTATAATATCCAATTCCGGCATTTTTTGAGCAAGAATAACATCCTCGTCTATACCATCGTGACTGAGAGATATAAACAGGTCACATTTTTCGCGCAGGTATTTATATTCCAAAGCCGTTTCAACAGGCTGAAAGAAGTCAATATTTTTCAGTTTGTCGGGATGTGTGCTTGGAATCAGTTTTCCGTTTGAATTTTCGACCTGAATGGTTGCCAGAATACAGATTTTAATTCCATCTAAATTGAATATAACATAAGGTTCGGGCTGCTTAATCAGCGCTTGCCCGAAAACTTTCATATTTGCGCAGAGTAAAGGAAATGTTGCCTGTTCGATACGTTTAGCCAGAAAGTCTTGTCCGTAATCAAATTCATGATTTCCAAGCACTCCGTAGTCGTATCCGAGTCTGTTCATTATTTCGACCATCGGATAGCCCTTGTCTTCGTACCTGTCAACAACAGGATTTCCGGAAAACATGTCTCCTCCGTTTAGAAGCAATACGTTTTTATTTTCGCTTCGTACTTTGTCAACATAGGATGCGACTTTGGCATAATTGTCGATTTTGGCATGCATGTCATTGGTTGACAAAATAATTATTTGCGTTTCTTTGTTTGCAGAAGTGCAACCTGCAAAAACAGTAATTAGAAGCAAGTAGAATAATTTTTTCATTTTGATATTTTTTTTATTGTTATTTGTGAATTTTCGTGTAACGGTCCGCTAATCGAAACGTGATTTCCATACCGGTCGAGCGTTTCCGATTCTCCCTTTTTTATTTCCGACAGAATGTTTTTGTCAAATTTACGAATAGCAACTTCTATTGTTGCTCCGGCAAAAATTTCAATTTCATTTCCGTTTATAAATATTTTCATTATTTCATTTGTGTTTCTTACAAACATCCACAGCAAAATCCGGTTTGCCTGCAGAAAATTAAAATCTTTGCAAATTTACAAAATAATTTTGTATTTATATTAAAAAAATGATACGCTTTTTATGTTCGGCAAATTTGCAACACATGAAAGATATGATGCTGCGCCGAATGTATAAGCGATTGACGGCTTAATAAGTAAAATACTCACGTGAAACATCTTCATTACATTGTTAAAGAATACAAATAGTTATCTACATTTTATGTTTTTTCTTCCATAGCGAGGCAAGACGCGCAAGTATTTCGCGTTCGCGAGCGTTTTCGGAAGGATGATAAAATATCCTGTCCTTAATTTCTTCCGGAAGAAAATCCTGCTCTGCAAAATTATTTTCATAATCGTGAGCATATTTGTAACCTTTGTGATAGCCCAAATCTTTCATCAATTTTGTAGGAGCGTTTCGCAAGTGCAAAGGCACAGGCAAGTCGCCGCTTGCAACAGTTTCGGCAATAGCTGTTTCTATAGCCATGTAAGTAGAATTGCTTTTAGCGGACGCAGCCAAAAAAACAGCTGTTTCCGACAGAATGATTCTCGCTTCGGGCATGCCTATTTTATGTACGGCATCAAAACAAGCATTGGCAAGCAATAAGGCATTAGGATTTGCCAAGCCAATATCTTCGGCTGCCAGAATTAACATCCGGCGGGCAATAAAAAGCGGATCTTCACCGCCACTCAACATCCGTGCAAGCCAATATACTGTTGCATCGGGGTCGCTGCCGCGCATCGACTTTATAAATGCGGAAATAATATCGTAATGCTGTTCGCCGTTTTTGTCGTACAAAGCAATGTTTTCCTGCAAACGGTCGGCGACAATTTTATCGGTTATTACGATTGAATCATTCCCGGCATAAGTTCCGATAATTATCTCAATAATGTTTAAGAGTTTGCGTGCATCGCCGCCCGAAAATCTAAATAATGCTCCAACTTCCTTAATGTCAAATTTCAATTTTTTCAAATCTTCATCTTCCTTGACAACGCGATTCAAGAGCATTTGCAAATCATCGACATCAAGCGATTTGAGTACATAAACCTGACATCGAGACAGTAAGGGCGAAATAACTTCAAACGAAGGATTTTCGGTAGTTGCGCCAATCAGCGTAATTATTCCCTGCTCGACTGCGCCAAGCAGCGAATCCTGCTGCGATTTGCTGAAACGATGAATTTCGTCAATAAAAAGTATGGGACTCGGACTGTTGAAAAATCGCTGCGATTTGGCTTTTTCAATAACGTCGCGCACATCTTTAACGCCCGAATTTATTGCACTGAGACTGAAAAACACACGTTTTTGCTGCTCGGCAATTATTTTTGCCAAAGTGGTTTTACCAACTCCCGGAGGTCCCCAAAGTATAAACGATGATATGTTGCCCGACTCAATCATGTTGCGCAGTATAGCGCCTTTGCCTACAAGATGGCGTTGTCCTATGTATTCTTCGAGCGATTTCGGTCGCATGCGTTCTGCAAGTGGTGTCATAATTCCAAATTTTATAATTTCATCATTCTACAAATCAGTACGTTGACAGTTAATAAAGTTATTCAATCGAATAATGTCATCGTTAATGATTTTTTTTGTAAAATTAATTCATTTTGATTGATTCTTGCTAAAAAAGTAATATATTTGCAAAAATAAATCAATAAACATTATGGTACTTACAGTTGGAACAATTATCGACCACGAGCGCTATGGGCAGGGAGTGGTTGCAAAAGTAAATTTCACAGATTATGAAGTTTATTTTGAACGTAGCGGCAAAATCAGTATTTTAAAGACAAATACGGAC
Organism: Prevotellaceae bacterium; assembly: GCA_031267135.1. Taxonomy (GTDB): domain Bacteria; phylum Bacteroidota; class Bacteroidia; order Bacteroidales; family UBA932; genus JAIRKV01. The sequence continues at coordinate 18,601 of JAIRZQ010000191.1, read as the reverse complement.
TATAAAATTGTTGAACAGTCGGAAGAAAAAGACGATGATGCGGATAAAATTGCATTTGAAGATGTTGAGAAAACTTTGACTGTGATTCTTGAAAAATATAACTGCCTGAGTGAAACAATACCTCTTGGCGACCGCTGGACCGGCGGAAAAATGATTTTGCAGCCTGCCGGTTCATCAATGCAGAATAAGGAAATACCGATAGAAACGTTTTTTCACAAAATAGTAATGTTGCGCGACCGCCTGCGCGTGCTTGAACAAAACATCAACAGTAATGCAAAACTCGGCGACGAAGACAAAATAAACATGCAGCAGTACATAACGCGCATCTATGGTTCTCTTACAACTTTTAACGTACTGTTCAAAGACAAAAACGACTGCTTTGTCGGTACGGGAGGCAATAAGAGCGAAGAATGAAACTTTATAAATCGTAGTTATACCAATTATTTTTACCGGTGCCAAAAACAATGGCAACCGAAAGCCGGTATGTGTTGTCGAGAAGCGTATTGCTGTTGCCTGTTACAAACAGGTACGATGCGGCAAAATCCATGTTTTTATATCTTATGCCTGCTCCAAAAGTAAAATATGAATTATTGCTTATTTTTTTTGGCGTGTGATGATAGCCTGCTCGAAAGTATATTTGCTGTTTATAGGAATATTCCATTCCCAATATCCATATTATTTTAGACAAATCGCTCGTGATGCTGTGTGCAGCTGCAGACATTACCGATGAATTGCGATATTTGTAATTACCGGGTACAAGCGACTTGTTAAATTCTATCATGGGCGATAAAGAATTATTGTCATCTAAATTGAATGTTACGCGAGTTCCCAATTTAATGTTCATTGGTAAAAAAGACCCTCCTGCAGTGTCAGAAATATTTACTTTTGTTCCGATATTCGAAACTGTTGCACCAAAAGCCCATTCCGATTTAGGCGCAAACGAAAAAGTAACCGGCTGCTGATAAAAAAATGCAACATCGGCGGCAATATTTGAGGTATGCTCTATTACAGGGTTTGTACTTTGTAGGGTTATTTTTGTTGAATTTATATACCTGAAAGTTATTGCTCCCGACATGTTTTTTCCCAATCGGCGCGAATACGAAGCATCGAATGCAAATTCATTAGGTCGTGCCGATTGCAGAAATTCGTAATTATCTGTGTAAAAGTCGATATTCCCAAGCGAGAAAAACCTTAACGATGCGCTGACGGATTCGTTGTTATTGTACCTGTAAAATCCCGACAGGTATGTTATGTAAATGTCGCTTGCCGCTGATTTCAGCCAAGGAGTATAAGACAGTGCAACGCCGCCGTTATGTTGCGAAAAAATATATTTTGCCGCATTCCAGTTTTGAGAATTTACATCGGCAGATGTTGCTACGCCTGCATCTCCCATTGACGCCGAACGCGCATCGGGCGCTATTGTAAGAGCGGGAAGCGTTGGAATTAATTCTTGTGCAAATATTTGCGCATGCAACGTTACGATAAGCGAGATTAATATTGTATGTTTTATTTTTAATTTCATTTTCATAAAAGTAAAATGATTTATCGGTGCAAATATAATAATAATTTATCGTTGCTGACAGTTTTTAATTTCATCAAGTTCGACAAGTTTATTGACTATCGCAAATATTGTCAAACCTGAGGTACTGTGAATTTGCAATTTTGCCGTTATGTTTCGGCGATGACTGATGACAGTATGAGTCGACAGGCACAATTCATCTGCAATTTGCTTGTTTGTCATTCCCTTTATAACACATACTATTATTTCCTTTTCGCGTGCCGTTAGCGATTCATTATTTGTTGCGGATTCGGATACTGTTATTAAATTATTTATTTTTTCTCTGACATGTTCAACAGAATCGTACAGTGATATAACTTCGTCATAATTTTTCAATACGGCGTTATCAATCAGCGAACTTTGCAGGGCAATGCATTTCATCTCATTATTTGCCGATTCTTTTTTTATTTGCTGCAGCGAAAAAAATCCCGGCATCATCGGATTTATGATTACTATATTATATTTTTGCCTGTTCAGTAAATTTCGTAATTGTTCGGAATCTTCAATTTCGGATATTCCGGCGCTGTTAAAATTTAGTTGCTGCAATACCGACACAATGCCTTTGCGAATAATAACAGACGATTCGGCAACTATTATTTTAAGATGCAAATTCATAGTTTACTGTCTGATTTTTTAAGTTCCAATTCCATAATTGCGGGTACAAATAATTTATCCTCAACGGAATTATGCAGAGCCAAATCGTTTTCACAATTAAAAATATCAAAAAGCACATTATCAATTTCGTTAGTGCTTTCGGTTTCGTAATATTTAATCATTATATTTTTAAATTCGGTAAGTTTGGCTTCTATCTGATTGTGCTGTTTGATAAATATTCCAATATTATACCTTATTTTTTTGCTGCCTTCGATAAGCGAACGCACATATGGAAAGACGGTTTTTTCTTCATACGACATGTGCCTGCGCACTTCCGAAACATATTCGTCAAAATAATAAAGCACGGCTTTGTTCAAATCTTTCAAATCCTGCGTAAGCGCATTTTTTAATTTTTCTCTTATGTCGGGCAAACGGTAATTCACAAAATAATCATGTGAATTGTGAAGATACAGAATCAATGAAGGCGCAAATAAATTGTGATTTGAGCAATCGTGATTTACATCATCACATAGCAAAAGATTTATTATTGCAAGAAAAGTTTTTGTATCTACTTTATTGTCGCGGCAAACTTCGCCTATGCTTTTGTCTTTAAATCCAAGTTTCATTTCAAATCTGCTAAGTACAAGCAAGGCAGGATAATTTTGGCATATCAGATTGCTCATGCTGTCGGATTCCTTATATTTTCCTATTTTCAATTTTGACATAATAATATATTTGATTTATATACAGTGTAAAACGGCTAATAATCGTTGCATACATTCCAAAAAACTGTCTAACGATGCGCAAATATACAAAAAACAAAAATAATGCCATAAGTTTTTGAAATTTAAATAACAGGCAACTGTTTATTTGGAGTTCAATGCGGTATAAATGATGCTTTTCGCAACAATATCAGTCGGCGGCAATAAAATTGTTCATTTATTTTTTTACCTTTGCCAATTATTTTCATAAAAATTATTATGGCAAAAAACGAATTTGAAAAATATGCAATCAAACATTTAGGCATATCAAGCTCTGTATTAAACCAATATACATCATCAATAACGCCTTACATTATCGAAGAGCGACAGTTGAATGCCGTAGCAATGGATGTATTTTCGCGACTGATGATGGAACGGATAATATTTCTCGGTACGGCAATCAGCGATGAAGTCGCAAATATTGTTCAGGCGCAACTTTTATTTTTAGATTCCGTTGACCCGTCCCGCGATATTCAAATCTATATCAATTCGCCCGGCGGCGCAATTCATGCAGGACTTGGAATCTATGATACCATGCAGCTTGTATCTTCTAACATTCGTACTACCTGTACGGGAATGGCAGCATCAATGGCAGCCGTTTTACTTACGGCAGGAACGACAGGAAAGCGCTCAGCTCTTACTCATTCGCGAATAATGATTCACCAGCCGCTCGGAGGCGCCGAAGGTCAGGCTTCGGATATTGAAATTACAGCGCGTGAAATTGTAAAGCTAAAACGCGAACTTTACGAACTTATTGCAAAACATTCTAACAATAAGATTGCGAAAATAGAAAAAGATGCCGACCGCGACTACTGGATGACATCTGCCGAAGCGCTTGCCTACGGAATGATAGACGAAGTTTTACAAAAACAGAAAAAGACAGATGAAGCAAAATAAATGCTCGTTTTGCGACACACCGGAATGCGAAACAAACATACTGATAAAAGGTTCAAATGCCTTTATTTGCGATGATTGTATAAACAGGATACACGAAATTTTGCAATTCGAATTTAATAATACTGAAAGAACCGGAAAAAATAAGCTGTCATTCGAAAGTATGCCGAAGCCTGAAGAAATAAAATCTGTTCTCGACAAATACGTGATAGGTCAGGATGATGCCAAGAAACATTTGTCGGTTGCAGTTTACAATCATTACAAACGCATATTGCATCCATCCGGTGACGACGATATTGAAATAGAAAAATCCAACGTAATAATGGTTGGGGAAACAGGAACAGGTAAAACGCTTCTGGCTCAAACAATAGCAAAAATACTCAAAGTTCCGTTTGCCATTGTAGATGCCACAGTGCTTACCGAAGCAGGATACGTAGGCGAAGATGTTGAAAGTATTCTCTCGCGACTGCTTCAAGTTGCCGATTACAATGTCGCATCAGCCGAACTTGGAATTGTATTTATTGATGAACTTGATAAAATTGCACGTAAAAGCGACAATCCTTCAATAACGCGCGATGTGTCGGGCGAAGGCGTGCAGCAGGCAATGTTGAAACTTTTGGAAGGAGCAGTCGTAAATGTTCCGCCGAAAGGAGGACGAAAACATCCGGAACAGAAATTCATACAGGTAAATACAAAAAACATACTGTTCATTTGCGGAGGAGCATTCGACGGAATCGAAAAGAAAATAGCAAGCCGGCTTAATACGCGCGCTATAGGCTACAGGACGATAAACGACAAAAACAATATCGACAAAAATAATCTGATGCAGTATGTTTCGCATGTTGATTTGAAATCGTACGGACTTATACCCGAAATTATCGGTCGTCTGCCGGTGCTTACATGCCTGCAGCCTCTCGACCGTGCTGCATTGCGCCGTATTCTTACCGAACCCCAAAATGCAATAATAAAACAGTATCAAAAACTGTTTGCAATAGACAATATAAAATTGGAATTTGACGATGAAGTTCTTGATTATATTGTTGATAAAGCTATAGAATTTAAACTCGGCGCACGAGGTTTACGTTCGATATGCGAAAACATAATGATGGATGCCATGTTTGAAGCGCCATCAAAACAGGAAAGAAAATTGCATATTACATTAAAATATGTAGAAGAAAAAGCCGGTAAGCTAACCGCAAATAAATTACACGTAGCGTAAATTTGTAAGATATACAGCCTCGTAAACAACAAGAATAAAATTAGATTATGACAAAAATTTTATTAGGAGCACTTTTACAAATTTTAGTCTTAATTCCTTTTGCTGTTATCTTTTTAAAAGAAAAAACTAAAATTAATTTTCTAAGATTATTAATTTTGGCTTAATGTTCAAAATGAATGGTAAAACAGGGCGTAAAATACTGTTAAATAGTATCTTTGCAGTGTTTTATAGATATGGTTAAAAATTTGCTTTTATTGTGGTTCTCTCAAGGTGTTCAAAAATGGACATCAAGGCTGTAAGCAGCGTTATTTTTGCAAAAACTGCGGCAGGCAGTATGTTGCCCGTAAACCGGTTGATACAGGCGCTTTGTGGTGCGACTATGTTTTTAAGAAACAGACCCTCGTGGAGTTGTCGGCAAATTACGGAATCAGCGTTAGCAGTATTAGGAGGCATCTGAAAAAGCATCGCTCCGTCCGCATCATTTCGTCAGATAAACAGGTGGTCGTGTTGGTGGACGCGACTTATTGTGGCAGGAGCTTTGGCGTTATCGTGTTTAAAGATGCGCAACGGAAGAAGATTTTCCGGCGCGGCGTTTCCCGTCCTTCCCGCTCGGAGCAAGAAAATTGCCCGAATACGGGAAAAAGCGTTACCTTTGCGACGAAAAAAATATTAAGCAGCATGATATGCAACAGTAAAAACAGATATGCGGACGGCACGGCGGAGACGGTCAAAAAAATATACCGTAGTTTTATGGCGTATATATACGAGTTATGGGCAAGTTTGCGGACAGCCCAGCGCGAGACGGAGAAGCCGAGAGCCGAAAGTGGAGGCAAAATAACAAATTTTAAGTTTTATGTATCAAAAAATTAAAACAACAAGCAAAAAATTAGGAAAAACAGTAATGGTTGCTGTAACAGCAATGTTTATAGTAAGTGCAGCAAATGCACAAAAACCCAAACTTGCCGTAATGGATTTTATGGCAGGCGTTGGTCTGTATCAGAATGATGTTAATGGTTTGTCTGATATGTTGATTAACTCACTGTTTAACACGGGAAGGTTTGAACTGATTGAACGAGGGCAACTTTCTGAACTCATTGGTGAAACAAATCTTCAAAAATCAAGTTTAAGTGCCGGACAATTACAGCAGTTGGCAATAAAAGGAGTTAATTTTTTATTGCTCGGCACGGTAAACTTGACAGGTGGTGAATATAACATAGATGTCAGAGTGGTTGATGTAGGGACAGGACAATTATATTCTACCGCAGGAGTAACCAAACTATCGGGGCAAACCTATCGTGATATGATGCCCAAATTAGCCAATGAATTGGCAACAAAATTGCCGCAGATAGTTACGGCAGCAGTTACAATAACTCCTGTTACAGTAACTCCTATACCAAAGAAATATTCAATTGATGAATTAGAAGCAATAGGATTCAGATTTCGCACTTACAATTATGAAGGTTCCATTAAACTTAATGAGTGTAAAATTTTAAGTGGAGATGTATCAAATGGATTGGTTTTATTTACTGACAATAAGGGACAGCACAATCAAAATTATTTAGCGTATTTTGTAAATGGAAAATTTGCATATCCAATATTGAAAATATACACAAATGACCCAGAAATGATACTTATAGGTATTGAAGAAGGAGTTTACAGTTATGGATGTGTAAATTTATATAAATGGAATAGTGTCGAAGATAGACCAATGTGTAAAAAGTTAAGAGAAATTTTTGGAAATAGTATATTTACAAACACTTTCATTTACGATTTTAGAGATGGAACCATTAATATAAAATTGTTAGAAAAGAATTTTCATGATTTTATTTCAAGTGGGAAAACCATTGATTGTTGGAAATAAAACCTGCCCATAACGAGCGGTTTGGCGCAAGCGGGGCAGTAACTCGTCCGAAAGATAGTGGGGATTTTCAAGTTTTGTGCCTCGTATCAAGTTCAGTGAAAGCCCCGCCTGCCGCTAGGTCGGCTACGCCTCCCACGCTCAACTCCACCCACGTTTTGCCAGCCCTGGTCTTGCTACGCAAAGTCCTTATTCGGGCTTGCCAAAACGTCGTAAACAGCCGGAATGTTATGCGACATTGGGGTTAAAATGATTAGAAATTATAGAATAAAAAATAATTGACAAAATAACCAAAATACAATAAAATTAAAAAAGAACAATGAGTAGGAGTAAAACATGAGAGTAAACGGCATAATTTGTACTTTAATTACTATGACGATGATTGGTTGCGGTACATTATCGAATAAAACAGGAGTTCCATCTCCTCAGGAATTGAAAGAGCTTGCCGAAAACCTTCCACCTTATTCACAAGAGAGAGATTGTGGTTTTGAGGCTTTAAGTGTTTTTGAAAAATTTGGTGGAGATATAGTTATTGCACAACAGGGATTTATTGATGATGGAATTTATTCCGTAAATAAAACAATAGTACCATCTGATTTGGAAGAATTGGTTGGCTCTAATGCGCATGGAATTTTTTCATGGTGGGACGTATGGTATATTTATTATGCCGGATTTGGCTGTTATGAACTTTCTTTGGTTAAGGATGTACGAATTATTGAACATCGAGGAATAAGCATGGAGCAAAATGGTCCTCATGTATGGAACATAATAAATGGGGCTGTTATTGATATTTCTTGGGCTCGTCAAAACATGGAAACATTTCTTAAAACTGTCATAATAAAAGAAAAATATATTGAGGAAGATAATAATTAATTATAATGATAGAAAAAAATAAAAAGCAAAACCAACTGTGCATAACAGGATTGTTTACGCTTCGCCCTCGTGGCTTGACTTCCATTCTGCAGTCAAATTAGAACCTGATAACGCTAAAAACTTCATCAGGTTTTTTTAATTTTTATCGGCGCTGATATTATCAACCTGCGGAAATTTACATATACAGCCTTGTAAAATGCCATGAAACAGTTATTGTTATTTCTTTTATTCTTTCATAATTTTCTTGAAGTTATTTTATTATTGATATATTTTTTACATAATAAAGAAAAATAACAAAAAATAATACAAAATAATTTTATGATTTAAAATGTATTTGTATGTTTGCACAGCATTTTAAACGAATAGTAAGGATAGTTATTTGATTACTATGTAGATATAGTTTAAAAGAGTAAAGAAACCATTAAAAAAATTGAAAGGGATGTCGAATATTATACCTGTAAATGAAGTATGATAATATTAAATTGTTATGGAGTCATAACCTTAAATTATTTTATTAAGTTATGTCACAAGTTAGCTTTATGCATAAAAAAGACATAATTGCATGAAATAATCAATTTAATACGTTTTACAGGTATAGTTCGATATTCATCTTACGCATTAATATTATGTTTATGTGTATGTTCCTGTTTAGATTCTTTTGATCTATCTAATCCTTTTAACATTTTCAAGATATAATCTACATTAAGATTTGTAATTCAAAAAGAAAAGTAATTTTAGAATGTTACAAAATTTGGTGTAATTTAATAAATACAGGGAAAATAATTATCCGATAAACTTACTTACGTTTATAATGTACTGTAATGCAGATTATAATGCAGATTTATTATAAACAAATATTAGTATGAAGAAAGTTTTAATGATTATGACAGCCTGTTTGTTTTTAAGCGTTTCGGCGTTTACTCAAACAAAAACAGTAACAGGCAAGGTAATTGGGGACGATACTCAGGGCGTTCCGGGAGCTACGGTATTGGTAAAAGAAACCGGTACGGGCGTGGCAACAGATGATAACGGTAACTATTCTATTCGAGTTACTAAAGGTCAAACGCTGCAATTTTCGGCAATTGGTTATTTGGAACGGTCAGTTGTTGCAGGTGATGATAATGTGATTGATGTAATCATGAAAGTCGGTACAACAACATTGGATGAAGCCATAATCGTGGCTTATGGCACATCAAAGAAAGAAGCTGTTACGGGAGCGGTTTCAACCGTGTCGGCTCGCAATATCGAAACGCGAGCCTTAACAAGCGTAACCAGCGCCCTTGATGGACAGGTTACAGGTGTCCTGTTAAACAATTCGGGTACTCCCGGCTCAAGTCCCACCATACGGATTCGAGGTATTTCTACCGTAAACGGCGCAGACAATGGAAGACCTCTGTATGTAGTTGACGGTGTAGTCATGTCGGGCAATGAAACAGATGTAAACCCGCAGGACATAGAAAGCATTTCAATACTTAAAGATGCAACTTCTGCCGCTCTTTATGGAAGCCGCGCCGCCAACGGCGTAATATTGATAACTACTAAAAAGGGAAAAAGCAAAACATTATCAATACGGGCTAATGCATTTGTCGGCGTATATTCAAGAGGTATTCCCGAATATGATGTTGTCAATGCATCCGAATTTATGGAACTCATGTGGACAGGCTATCGGAATTACTTAATATCAAATCCCGATATGAAAGACGGTTCGGGAAACCGATATACCGTTGCAACAGCTAATCCAGTAGCTACGGCTAATCTTGTGCCTTCCTACTTAAAGTACAACATATTCGACAAACCAAACGATGCGCTGTTTGATGCAAACGGTAAACTCATTGCCGGCGTTAATCCCAAATACAATGATTTGGACTGGTGGAAGGCTATCGAGCGAACGGGTTTGCGGCAGGATTATTCTGTAAGCGGAGATGCTGCAACAGACAGGAGTGATTTTTATTTTTCATTATCTCTGTTAGACGAAAAATCAAATATCAAATGGTCGGATTATCAGCGCTTCACAGGTAGAGTAAATGTTAACTTTACGCCTAAAAAATGGTTGAAGTTAGGCGTATCTGCAAACGGCAGCTACCAAATATACAATAATGTCAGCGAAAACAATGCCGGCTATACAAATCCCATATATTATGCCCGCTATATGTCTCCTATATATCCTGTTTATATGCATGATGCAAATGGCGATTTTGTGAGGGATGCAAATGGAAACAAAATATACGACACCGGCAGTGATTTGGGACGTCCGCAAAATTTGAACCGCCACGTGATATGGGAACTTGATCTGGATAAAGACGAAACCGTTAGAAGCACAATTGGAACTACCGCCTATGCCGACATTAAGTTTTTGAACGATTTTCATTTCATTGTAACAGGCAATGCAAGTATCAGAAACAGCGAAAACCGCACATACAATAATGCCATAATAGGAGATGGTTCGGGTAATAAAGGAAGAGCAGGCAGAACAATATCCAGATATCTGGACTATACAGCCATGCAGCAGTTAACATGGGAAAAAAATTTTGAAAAACATCATGTAGATGCTCTTATCGGACACGAAAACTATTCCAATAATTATGTTTATACCGACTTGTTCAAATCAAAAGAAGTATTTTCCAACGCATACGAACTGATAAATTTCACGGAAATGGTACGACTCAACGGTTACGACAGTAATCTGCGCGGCGAAAGTTATCTTTCCAGAGTTCGCTATAATTACAACGCAAAATATTATGCGGAAATCTCGTTTCGCAGAGATGGCGTATCACGTTTTCATCCAAGCAACAGATGGGGAAATTTCTGGTCGGTTGGAGCAAGCTGGGCTGTACATAAAGAAGCATTTATGTCGGCGCTGGAATTTGTCAATTCATTAAAATTAAGAGCTTCTTACGGCGAAGTAGGAAACGATGCAAGCGCAGGCAGATACGCCTACATGGGGCTTTATTCGCTGGGACAAAACGCTAATGTTGGCTCGGCTTACAAAATTCAGAACGAAGCCGGTAATATTAAATGGGAATCAACAAATTCAATAAACATAGCGCTTGAAGGATATTTGTTTAACCGTTTTGATTTTACGCTTGAATATTACCGTAAACTGTCTCACGATTTGATATTCAGCGTATATAATCCGTTATCGGCAGGCGCTACTTCTACATCGTATGCCCAATCAACTCAATTGAAAAATATAGGCGATATGTTGAATCACGGCTTTGAAATAAGCGCCAATGTTGACATAATAAAAAAACGTGATTTGCTGTGGAAAGCATCATTTACAGGCTCTTTCCAGAAAAACAAAATATTGACGCTTCCCGAACAAAACAGAAAGAACGGAATACCAAGCGGTGCGCAAAAATTAATGGAAGGACATTCAAGATATTCCTTCTGGGTATATCAGTTTGCCGGAGTTGACCAAATGAACGGCAATGCGCTTTATATTATCGATGATGAAAAATATTACGTTGGCGCCACTCCTGTAGACGGCAAATCGAAAATACCCGATGAAAGAATCACAGCAATCAATGGGAAAAATTATGCAGACAGTTACGCTTATGCAAAAAAAGACTGGAGCGGCACTTCTCTGCCTTCATTCTTTGGAAGCATAGGAACATCGCTTTCGTGGAAAGATTTTAGCGTTTCCATTCTTTGCACATATTCACTGGGCGGCAAAATGCTCGATGGTCCGTATACTTCGTTAATGTCGGTAACAGCTTCGCCCGGCGCCATACACAAAAATGCGCTGAAAGCATGGAATGGCGTACCTGCGGGAATGACCGAAACATCTCCGGACAGGCTTGATAAAAACGGTATTCCTGCAATCGACTGGTATCGTCAAAGTAATTACATAAGCTCTTCAGCTTCAAATTTCCTGCACAATGCTTCATATTTCAGCTTCAGAAATATAAGTCTTGCATATAAACTTCCAAGAGCATGGATTGACAATTTAGACCTGTCGGAAGTAACTCTAAGCCTTTCGGCTGAAAACCTTTATACTTTTACTTCGATGAAAGGTTTAAATCCACAACAGTATTTGGACGGTATAACGGAAAACATTATGAATTACAACCGTACGGTAAGTTTAGGTATAAATGTTAAATTTTAATTAAATAAAATATAAATCGTCATGAAAAGAAAAATATTAATAGCAAGCGTAATAACTGCATGTTTAATTGCAACAGGCTGCAGCAAAGATTATCTTAATACGGCGCCAACAAGCGCTACAGGTACCAAAACGATGTTTAAAACCACATCCGAAGCCAAATTGGCAATTAACGGACTGGCAAACTTAATGTCTGTTCAATATCTTGGGTCGCGAGGCTTCAATGGAGAAGGTACCATCAAAATGTATTACGGCAACTATTCCGGCGCACATTTTACGGTAAATTTGCCGGGCTGGGCAGTAATTATCAACTGCGACTATTTTCGTAATTTGGATGCCATTTACGATTATTATCCGTGGTATTATTATTACAGTATTATAGGTAATGCCAATACGGTAATTCTTAATATAGACAACGCATCAGGACCCGACAGCGAAAAAAAATACATCAAGGCGCAGGCTTTATCGTACAGATCGTACTCTTTTATGATGCTTGCCCAGCTGTACTGTTTGCGCTGGTCAGATTCAAATGACGGCGCTTCGCCGGGATTAATTTTAAGAACAGATGCAAGCGATGGAGATATGAAACGCTCTACTTTGGCTGAAACATACCAAAAAATATATGCTGATTTGGACGAGGCAATCGTATTGTTTAAAGAATCGGGCGTGCACAGAGACAATAATCTTAATTATGTCATAGACATTGAAGCCGCTTATGCTGCTTATGCGCGTGCAGCCTTAAATCGTCAAGATTACTCAAAGGCGGAAGAAATGGCAATAAAAGCAAGAAACGGATATTCGTTAATGAGCGTAACAGATTACAGGGCGGGATTTTGCAATCCCAATTCGGAGTGGATATGGAGCGTATGGGGTTCGGCAAACGAATCGCTTTATTACTTTTCATATTTTGCCGACATTGCCTACAATTCTTCGGCAAGCGCAGTAAGAGCCTATCCGAAATGTATCAGCAAGGAGCTGTTCAACAAAATTCCCGATACGGATGTTAGAAAAAGTTTGTTTATCAATCCGGCAGACTATACGCCGGCTTATAATGCCAATACCGGGCAATATACCGATGCGGCGGTAATGGCTGCAATACGTGCAAAAGGAACGGATCCTTCGGCATCTGTTTATGCGTATATGCAATTCAAAATTAAATGCAACGACCAGCCCGGCGTTGGACACCTGAATATCTTCAGGTCGTCGGAAATGTATTTAATCGAAGCCGAAGCAAAATATTTTCAAAACAATGCGTCCGGAGCGCAAAATGCTTTGATGGAACTGAATAAAACCAGCGGACGCGACAGCAGTTATACCTGCACAAAAACAGGAACGGACTTGCTCGATGAAATAAAAACATACAGAGGACTTGAATTATGGGGCGAAGGCTTTGACTGGTTCGATGTGAAACGCTGGGGTGATTCAATGTCAAGAAAATCATTTGCCGGCGGCGGCAGCTTCATTTCAGATTTGGCTGTTTCATTTGGTCCTCAGGATAAAAATAAATGGACATGGTTTATTCCATCCCGGGAAATGAATTACAACAAGCTGGCTGAACAAAACAACTACTGATAATAACTTACTATCATAAAAAAAGAGGCTGCCTCAAAAGCAAGGCAGCTTCTTTTTTATTTAATTGTTCCTTAAAAATGGAATAAATAATTATAAATGAAAATCAGAGAAAAAATTGCAAGGTTTTAATCAATACAGACATAAAACTTTGCAAAATAAACAATGCTTCCGGTTCTATAACGTTTTGTATGGGTATTGAACAGAATGCATGTTATACCGGCATATCATCATTGAGGGGATTCCGACTTTCGCCGGAATCCCCTCAATGATGAGGAGGCTGTGTCAAAAGCTCCATTTCGTCATTGCGAGCGAAGCAATCCATAAATCATTGTTAATAAATTGGATTACTTCGGTCTTCGACTTCGTAATGACGGTGAAACGTGCTTTTGACACAGCTTCGACGGGCTTTTACAAAACCTAACCTAATAGGTTTCAAAAACCTGTTAGGTTAGGTTTGTTGTAGATAGCGTTCCCCCTGTTCGACATAGAGAAACGCTATGCCGAATTAAAAGCATGCAGAGGGCAACCTCGACATCGCATTTAAAACTACAGATTTTGCTGTCAGAAAATGGAATGTTTCGATTGGCGACAGCAATGTTCCCATCTGCGATAGAAAGTTTGCTGTTATTGATAGAAAATTCGAGCTTTCAGGAGCAAACAATTCCTGTCACGGACAGGAATATTTCTATTGACGACAGGAATGTTGCTTTAAAATACGGCAATGCTCACGTTTGCAATAGAAATGTTGAGGTCGACAATAGCAATTTTGGTTCTGTAACGAATCATACAGGTAAAAAGATATACAGGCGGTATCATTAGCAAGCCCTGTCAGGCTTTACTGTATATAAACGCCATGCCGAACGGTGGTTTCTTTATTGTTTCACGATTAAAATTCATATTTGTAAATTGTTTTTGTCAGGTTTTTCAAAAAAACATTATTTTTGCATTATGATTGGAATTTTTGACTCGGGAGTTGGTGGAATATCCGTTTGGAAAGAACTGTATGCTTTAATGCCAAATCAGGATTTTGTTTACGTTGCAGACAGCGCCTACTGTCCGTACGGACGCAAATCGACAGACGAAATTATTGAAAGAGCAAAAAAAATATCGGAATTTCTGATTAACAGGAATGCGGATATTGTTGTTGTTGCATGCAATACAGCAACAGCGGCGACGATTGAATATTTGCGCTCGTATTTTTCCGTTCCTTTTGTGGGAATGGAACCGGCAATAAAACCCGCCGCAATACAATCGAAAAGCGGTGTTGTAGGCGTGCTTGCAACGGCAGGCACTTTTAAAGGTTCGCTGTATCTGAATACGCTTACAAAATTTGCTTCGAATGTGAAAGTCATCGAGCAGGCAGGCGATGGTCTGGTTGAACTTGTCGAAAGCGGCAACACACACGGACATGAAGTTGAACTGCTGTTGCAAAAGTATATTGAGCCTGTTATAGATGCCGGTGCCGACAACCTTGTGCTTGGCTGTACGCATTATCCGTTTCTTGCCGATACAATAAGGAAAATTGCAAAAAATGCCCTGTCAATAATCAATCCTGCACCATCGGTTGCAATACAGACACAAAAAATCATTAACAAAAATAATATAAAACCGGCAAAAAATGGCGGTTCAAGTGTATTTATATCAACAGGAAATATCGAAACGATGAAAATGCTTGTGCATAATATAAATCCGAACATAAGCGAACAGAATTTTACCAGTCATAACATATAACCGATGTTACGCACAATCGGTCAGAGTCACACAGTCCCATCAGGACGTAATTTTCATAACCACAGGTCGCTGACCTGCGGCAAGGAAACTGCAATATCATACTGCCTTTCAGGCAGGACTTTCTTTCGTTCACTCTGTCTTATCTTTCAGACAATGCGACTTTAACTGTCCTGCGTAAAATGAGCATATAATGTGATTGATTTTATAATTTTTTAGTAACATTTGCTTAAATAAAAGGTAATTTTGCATCATTAAACACGATAATTATAGACTTTTTTATATTTTTGCAGTCTGTAAGATATTGTATGACTTGAAAAAAACAGCGCAAAGAATAATAGACAGACTGCTTTCGCTCGGCGACAGCAAAGTGCTGATAATACTTGCTTTGATTGCAGGTTTGGCTGCAGGCTTGGCTGCCGTGGCGCTGAAGCATGCAATCATAGGCGTAAAATTTCTGCTGACAAGTTGGTTTAATGTCGAAACGGGAAGTTTGCTTTATTTGGCGTATCCCGGAATAGGAATTTTTATTACAGTTATTTTCGTAAAATATTTTGTTCGCGACAATATCGGTCACGGAATCACGAGAGTACTGTATGCAATATCACGCAAAAAGTCGAAACTGAAATCGCATAACTGTTATTCGTCGGTTATAGCAAGTTCGTTTACAATAGGCTTCGGCGGTTCGGTTGGAGCCGAAGCTCCTATCGTATTGACAGGCGCTGCCATTGGTTCTAACATAGGTCAATATTTCGGCAGGAATTACAAAACGGTAACCTTGCTTATAGGTTGCGGAGCGGCAGGAGCGGTTGCAGGCATTTTCAAGGCTCCGCTTGCCGGAGTTGTTTTTACACTCGAAATTCTAATGCTCGATTTAACTCTTTCGTCAATAATCCCGCTTCTCATATCGTCTCTCGCGGCAACACTGGTATCGTACCTGTTACTTGGGCGCGATGTCGAATTTTCCAATATAATAACGGAATTTTCGATGCACAATATTCCGTTTTATATTTTACTGGGCTTGTTTTGCGGATTTGTAGCTCTGTATTTTACTCGAGCAACGCTTGCTATAGAAAACAGGCTGTCTAAAATACTGAAACCGTACAAAAGCTGGATTATCGGTTCGGTAAGTCTTGGAATTTTAATATTCCTGCTTCCTCCGCTTTACGGCGAAGGCTACGGCATATTATCATCGCTGCTGACCGACAACTCGGATGCTATTTTTCAGGACAGTCTGTTTTACGCTTTTAAAGATACGGTATGGATAATGTTCATATATCTTGCCGCAATCATAATTTTCAAAGTTGTAGCAATGGCTTTGACCAATGGCTGCGGCGGAGTTGGAGGAACTTTCGGACCAACGCTTTTTATCGGCGGAATATCGGGATTCCTGATTGCAAAAATTGTAAACACACTTGGCTTTGCGGATGTTCCCGAAGTAAATTTTACTCTTGTGGGAATGGGCGGAATGATGGCTGCCGTAATGCATGCGCCGTTAACCGCAATATTTTTAATTGCCGAAATTACCGGAGGTTACGGTTTGTTTTTCCCGCTGATGATTGCTTCGGTGTCTGCTTTTTTGACAAATCGCTCATTCGAACATCATTCCATATACACGCGAAGGCTTGCCTTGCGGGGCGAACTCATTACGCACAACAAAGATCAGGCGGCATTGACTCTTTTAAGCATCAAAAATCTGATTGAAAAAGATTTTATTGCCGTAAAGCAGAACGATAAACTCGGAGATTTCGTAGAAATCATTTCCATGTCAAATCGGAATATTTTTCCCGTAATAAGCGATGATGAAAAATTGCTCGGACTGGTTTATCTCGACAGTGTGCGCCGAATAATGTTCGACAGCAAACTTTACGAATCGGTTTATGTGCGTGATTTCATGTTTTCATCTCCTGTAACAATAAATGTAAATGACGCAATGAGCGTTGTTATTGAAAAATTTGAAGAAACAAAAAAATGGAATTTGCCCGTTATTGACGAAAACGGTGTTTATTGCGGTTTTTTGTCAAAATCGCAAATTCTTACCGCATACAGGGACGTTATTGTTGAAGTTTCTGAAGAATAAAACCGGACAGATTTTTTAATTATCCGGGAAACTGACATGCCCGTGAAAATATGTCTCTACTTGCGCATTGAACATTGTTTTTGCATTTTCAACAAAAATATTACCTTTGTATTCAAACTGTTTAATAATTTAATTATAAAGTAAAAATTATGAAATTACTGGAAGGAAAAACAGCTGTTGTTACGGGCGCAGCACGCGGAATAGGAAAGGCTATTGCCGTTAAACTTGCTTCTGCGGGAGCAAACATCGCATTTACCGATTTGCTTATTGATGACAATGCAAAAGCAACGGAAAAGGAAATTGAATCGTTTGGAGTAAAAGTTAAAGCGTATGCATCGAATGCGGCAAATTTTGCAGAAACTCACAGTGTTGTAGAAGAAATTTTAAAGGATTTCGGTAGAATTGATATTCTTGTAAACAATGCGGGCATTACTAAAGACGGGCTTATGATGCGCATGAGCGAAGCGCAGTGGGATGCCGTGCTGACGGTAAATCTAAAGTCTGCATTCAATTTTATTCATGCCTGTACTCCGATTATGATGCGTCAAAAAATAGGAAGCATTATAAACATGTCGAGTGTTGTCGGCGTAAGCGGTAATGCCGGTCAGTGTAATTATTCGTCGAGCAAGGCGGGAATGATAGGTCTGGCAAAATCTATCGCACAGGAACTCGGTTCGCGCGGCGTAAGAGCAAACTGTATTGCTCCCGGATTTATTATTACCGAAATGACGGATAAACTTCCCGAAGATGTGAAAAAGGGATGGGCTGAAAAAATTCCATTGAAACGCGGAGGAACTCCCGAAGATGTTGCAAATGTTTGCCTGTTTCTGGCATCCGACCTTTCGGCGTATGTAAGCGGACAGGTAATAAACTGCTGCGGCGGAATGAACATGTAATTTATTGATTTGCATTTTGCAAGTAAAACATAAACGGGCGTATTCAATACGCCCGTTTTGCTTTAAGGATGATGAATAGAGGAAAAAAGTGTCGAATAAAAAAGTTTCGGCAATTATTTTTTTAGCAAATCAGGTAATTTGAGACATTTTTTCTACTGATAGGATTTTGGAAAAATAGACGAAACGGATATTTTACCCGATTTAGGCTTGTCAAGCCTCCTCATTCGATGCTGCGAAGATGCAACGCCGAGCATGGGATTATTTTTTTATTTGTTAAAATTTATAAAATTTCTAACTGAAATTCAGGTGATGATGTTTTTTAATATCAATTTCCCAGTTCCAATTGGTTTTTCACCAAATTAAAGTATTCTCCCTTATTTGCTACAAGTTGAATATGCGTACCCTGCTCACATATTTGTCCATTTTTCAATACAATAATCCGGTTGGCATTTTTTACGGTTGACAG
>JAIRZQ010000186.1 GCA_031267135.1 Prevotellaceae bacterium | reverse complement strand
CCGACAGCAACAAGTAACTGTGTCGGCTGTGCATTCATTGCATAAATATCCGAAAAGTTAACTGTGGCGGCTTTGTAGCCTAAATGTTTGAGCGGCGTATATGTCAAGTCGAAATGAATACCTTCGAGCAGTATATCGGTTGATGCAACAACGCATTTCGCTCCATAGTTCATTACGGCGGCATCGTCGCCAACTGCTTTTTGAGTCGATTTGTTCACAGCTTTTATTGATTTTGTAAGATGTTCTATCAGTCCGAATTCTCCAAAATCGGATAGCGGCGTTCGTTTTATATCTGTATTCATAAAAATGTTTTTACAAAGATAATGAAAATAATATTTGCCAATTACGGTTTTATTTATAATTAATTGCTCCTTAACAAGTATATTTTTCAGAGATAAAAGATAATGAAGATGTTTTTTGCTTCTTTTGTATCAAGACAAAAGAAGATAAGATAAGATTTTTTAATATTTGCAAAGTTTTATATCTGTTTTGATTAAAATTCTGCACATCAATGTGATATTTAAAATATTACTCTGTAACTTATTGATAATTACATTACAAAAATACTATTGCATATAAAATCTAATGTACTTAAAAATTTTTATATAAATTTGTATCTTATAAATAATATAAAAATGAAGAAAACATAAATAAAATAATCATATACTGATAAAAGGCGTTAGCTTTTGTTCTTGCTATTGAATATCTGCAGTTTTCGAAGCATACAAGAACGGGAAAGTTCAGCGCCCGCGTGAATACGTGGGCTTTTTCTTGTTTGTATGCTGGTTTTGCAGAGCCTCAATAGCGACAGTTAAGTCCACGTTTTTATTTCACAACATAATTATCAGAATGAAAAATATTCATATAGGAAACATAATAAAACAGAAACTTGCCGAAAGCTCGATGACAGTTACGGATTTTGCCGATAAAATCAATTGCGACCGAACCACTGTATATGATATTTTCAAACGAAAAAGCCTTGACGTCGAGCGACTGATAAAAATATCGCAAGCGCTGAATTTCGATTTTATAAATGAAATTTACTTAAAACAACCCTCCAAAATTTATTCAAATACTGACGACAAAATTTTTATCGCCGTAGAAATTGATACGAATATTCTCCGCGAATCAGACTTGCCCGACAGTTTCGTTCAACTCATAAAACGCAACAAATAGGGCTGTTTAATATATCCACGCAAAGCGTTGAATAAATCCACATTAAAACGCACAATAATATTTTAATGCTTCTTAACTTTGTAAAAATTTATTAAAATAAAAAATGAAAAAAACATTAGTGGCTATCGCGGTTTCTGTAATCGCGCTGTTTGCTGCCCAAAACGCAAACGGACAAGAAATGACTCAACAGACAAATGAGAACGCATTTGTTTTAGCGCAAGCTGAAAACATTAATGATGAAGGTTTGGATTTGGAAAGAGCAACACCATCAATTCTAAACAGCTCAACAGCAAATTCCGCTGCAAGTGGATGCGGGATGACTTACAGTTGCTATAAAGATGGTAGCCATCATTATATCAAATATAATAATCCTACAAAAAATTATGTTCTGATTTATTTTAAATATACAACAGATTATGGTGAATCCAGTTCATATGTAGAGGCAAAACCTGAAATTTCATCTAATGTAAATGTTTGTATTAATTGTATTTCATGCAATATTACCGGCTGTAAAATACTGGATTAATATTAATTAAAATCGACGGCTCAACCGGGATATAATAGAAAAAACAAAAATGAAAAAAACATTAGTGGCTATCGCGATTTCCGTAATCGCGCTGTTTGCTGCCCAAAATGCAAACGGACAAGTTAGAACATTAACTTCTGATATGTTTTTTTCGAAAATTTGGGACAACGACAATGAAACATTTATTAATAAAAATGGAATTGTTATTGATTTTTATGCAACATGGTGTAAGCCTTGCCATATAATGAAACCAATTTTTGATAATGTAGCAAACGAATATTATAACTATCATTTCTATCGCGTAGATATAGATGAAGAAGAGAGCTTGTCTGGCATGTTTGGCATTGATGCCATTCCAACCATTATTTATATTCCTCATTTTAATGTCAATAGAACATATTATCAATCAACAGGCGTTATCGAAAGAAAAGAATTGATACGCAATATAAAAAAATATTTAAAATTATAACAATATGAAAAGATTCTTATTTTTATTCGGCTTAGTTGTTTTGTGCTACGGTTGTTTTGCACAAAAGTCAATTTCAGTAGGAGCTGGCTATGGAATAGATTATGGCGGTTTAGGCTGTCGAATATCCGTAGCTCTTACAAATACAAACAATGTTGCTATTGTAGGTGGTTTAGGTAATTATTTCGGACCTCCTTTGTCGATTGGCTCTATTATTAAGAGTGATAATACTCCAAGTATCAAGTTTACAGGTACAAATCTTACGGGTTTTGGTTATTCTGCAGGAGTAGAATATGCCTACTACAGTGAGTGGGCTCGCGGTGGTGTGCATTATATTGGGACAGGCAAATTTAATGAAGAAAAATCTTTACAAGGTATAAACTGGTGTTTATTCGGAGGTAATTATTATTTTGAGAACATACCACTGTTTATCCATTATAGCGCTAACTGGACTTTTCTATTTTACAAAGATAATCTAGGAATGATGATTGGAGCTTCAGTAGGAATTGGCTACTCTTTTGATTTATCTCATTCCAAGAAAAAGGTAGAAACAAGACATTTAAGAAATTTATAAAAACATTAAAAGTATGAAAAAAACATTAGTGGCTGTCGCGATTTCAGTAATCGCGCTGTTTGCTGCCCAAAATGCAAACGCAATTATTCATCCCCATTCGCATAATGATGGGGAATGTACTATCCATTATACAGCTAAGGATTGTTATTGTAACGATTGTAAGGTGAAATTACAGTCATATCAAAAAAAAGAGCAATATTGGGTAAAGTGTAACAGTTGTGGTGGCGAGGGTTATATTAATTGTAAAGTATGGGAAAAATGTAACTATTGTAAAGGTACAGGATGTGCAAATGGTGATGTAAAGGATGGATATTGTGTACATGGACACTGTACTCGTTGTCCAAGGCATGAAGGCGGCAGAGATGTAATGAAAAGAGAATGTGAATGTAAGTCTTGTTCCGAATATATAGTGGAAAATGGAAAGAAAATATGGGGAAAGTACGAATGTTGTAATTATTACAATGTTTTAAAATGTCCATCTTGTGGACAAGAGTATAGCGGCTGTTATTAATAAAATAATACATCATGAAAAGGATATTATTTTTCTTGATAACGGTTTTCATAACGACATTAGTTGCTGCCCAAGTATAAATGGACAAAATTTTTACTGTGACAATTAGCAATAAACAATCAATAAAGATAAAGAGCAGAAACTTTATTAAAAACGGGCGGATTATTTCCTACGAAAAGCCATACGAATAGAAGGAACAAACAAATTTTATTAACAAAAGTCTGCATTAAGGATGCGGACGTTAAACTAAAAATGAAAATGAAAAAGATTTTGGCAATAATCTCATTATTTATGGCGACATCGTTTGTTGCAAGTGACATGCAAGCATGTGTAACTGCCTCTAAGGCTATTAAATCGTCAGACAGAGTGTATCAACGCACATTTAAAAACTCTTGTAATTACAACGTTACTTTTTCTTATAAATTCTGGAATGGAGAAGATTGGATTCCTGTCTCTTATACACTTGGTGCAGGTCAATCTGTCACATTGTCCGCTGGCATTGATGGACGTATTACTGATTTTGTAGAATAATCATTTATTGAGTAAATTTTTAAAATCCGTTTAGAAGGAGCGGACTTAAAACTAAAAATTGAAATGAAAAAAACATTAGTGGCTATCGCGATTTCCGTAATCGCGCTGTTTGCTGCCCAAAATGCAAACGGACAAAGTCTTTCAGCCGACCAACAAGCAATAATTAACAGGCAAAGAACAGAAATACAGCAAAAACGAAATTCTGCAAATGAATATCAACAAAAAGCCGACGAAGCAGGGCGGCAATGCCAAAAATGGAAAGATATGAAAGATCCCGGCGAAGATGTGAAATCAATAACAGTTATGATTTCTAAATATTGTGGTGACCAAGAAATCTATCAAAAAAAGGCTAATCAGTTGAGAGCAGAGGCAAACGAACTTGAAAGGTTACTGAATATTGCTATTGAAAAAGCAAAGGCAAATAACAGATAAATAATTAATTCAAAGAAGGATGTCTTATTTTTGAGATAGCTTCATTAAAATAAACTGATTGCAAAATGAAAAAAACGATTTTGATATTATTAATTGCGGCTTTTTCTTCACAACTTTCCGCTCAAGACTGCTCGCAAGACGAAAATTTTGTTCGTTTTATGACACGAGGCAAGGCAGCGTTAAAAGCAGCTCAAAAGCTCGAAGATTACAAACTTGCTGCTGGTGAGTTCAAAAAGGCTCTTGAATATGATGCTAAATGTGCTGACATTTATGAGCAATTGGCTGTTTGTTATGAACAAATGGGGGAACTTGACCCCGGAAATTACCGACAAGCTATTAATTATTTAAATACTTATCTCTCACTCCGTCCTGATGCACCCAATAAGCAGGAAATTCAGGAAAAAGTTTACGAATTGGAATTTTTGCTGGAAAAAGCAGGCGGAATAAGTTTGGATAATTTGATTGGAAAATGGAAATTTTATTTGGAAAATGGAGGCGATGCTTCTTTGTTTGACATTGAAATACACAAAGAGCAGGATAATTATTATGCAACGCATGTATTTCTAGAAAGATGGTTCGCTGATAAAAATAATTGGAGTACCCTCGGAGACTTTAAGAATCTAGAACAAACTAATAGGACATGTAAAATAAACTATGAAGATGGAGTAATTATTTTTTGGACACTTCACAATAAGTCAAGGGTCTTAAAAAATGGTAGAGAAATTACTCTTTCCAGGCGTGAATTTTATTATGAGTTGCATTTAGACAAAAATGTTTTGAGAGGAATTAGTAAATGCTCTTTAAATTTTGAAGGAATGGGAAATAGTAAGTATCGCAATGTGTTAGAGGCGGTAGAGGCAGGAAGAGGTACTGTTTTAAATGATTGCGAAGGCGATTGCGGCGATAATAAAGTTTACTTTGTAAAACAGTAAAAAAACAAACGAATAAAAAAATTTAATTACTCATGTTAAGCAGGACAATCAATGTTACATTGCCTTTCAGGCAATATCTTAATAACCGCAGGTCGGTGACCTGCGGAGAACGATCATCGCTACTGTTTCTGCCTGAAAGGCAGTATTTTCGTACGCTCCGTTTGTCCTGCCTTTCAGGCAGTATGATATTGCAGTTTTCTTGCCGATGGTCATCGACCATCGGTTATGAAAATTACGTCCTTTCGGACTGTGTGGCTATGACCGATTGTGCGTAACATCAGTTATTAATACAACAAATTTAAAAATTAACAAATAAAAATAAAATCAAAAATGAAAAAAATATTACTTATTTTATCAATGCTCATTATAATATGCAATAATGCAGCAAAGGCTCAATATGAAAAGGGCATTATGATTTCGACAGGCTATAAGCATTTGTCTACTGTGAATTTACCCAAGTCGTATGATGCATTCACCGTTGATTTGACTCTTCATAACTATTATTATGGCGTCGATTTTAACAGCAGTTTTAACTATGGTAAGAACTATATAAGTTATGAACCCTGTTCCTTAATAGGATTGCTTTATTGCCGCTTTGTTACGGGACTGGGAGAAGATCCCGACAGAAACCTTGTCGATCTGACTTTCATGGTAATGGCTGCCAGCACAATGAGTTTTAATATTCCCATTGGCGATGAAGACAGGTTTATTATACGCCCTTACTGGAGTTTGATGAGGATTTCAAGAGTTTTAGATGCTCCCACAGAAAAAATTAATCCTGTTTTTGGATTAAAAGATGATGCAAACGAATATCAATTAAACGCAGCAGCAGGAGTTTATTTCAGTATTAATTGGGATCTGTTTATGATAAGTCCGTTTTGCGAATACGGCTTTGGATATAAAAAGGTTTCTCCGTTTACAGGCTTTAATTTCGGACTGTCTGTAGGAATAAA
The DNA here is from genome assembly GCA_031267135.1 of Prevotellaceae bacterium. GTDB lineage: Bacteria > Bacteroidota > Bacteroidia > Bacteroidales > UBA932 > JAIRKV01. Next base: position 17,299 of record JAIRZQ010000186.1, on the reverse strand, counting down.
ACTATACGAATAACAAAGTTTATAATTTAAAAATCAAATTATTATGAAAAGAATTATAATAATATCCATTTTTAGCCTTACTGCTTCATTTTGCTTTGCCCAGTTAAAAGAATTGAATCAAACGCAACTCTATGAAAACGTTTTAAATATTTACGATGAAGGTGATGATACATACAGAGATGACAAGCCCTGCGTTGTTTTGTTTTTCAGTCCGTACTGTCAGTATTCAAAAATAATGGAAAAGAATATCAGTGCAGCAGCAAAAAAGTTCAAAAACGACATTCATTTTTACAAGGTTAATGTATTCAAGATAGATGACTATACCATGCGAAGTTTGGGAATAGAGGGAACTCCTTATACGGGCATCTGGTATGATGGCGAATTTGAACTTCAAGGCGGCGTGGCAACACAGGAAGAAATAGAAGAAGTATTTGAATTATTTATGTAACAAATAAAAATATGTTCAAAATGCAAAAGATACTTTTATCAATATTGATAGCGGTATTGTCTTTACAAGTCGCTGCTCAAGACTGCTCGCAAGACGAAAATTTTGTTCGTTTTATGACACGGGGCAGGTTAGCAGTAAAAACGGCTGAAAAGCCTGAAGATTACAAACTTGCTGCCGGTGAGTTCAAAAAGGCTCTTGAATATGATGCCAAATGTGCGGATATTTATGTGCAATTGGCTGTTTGTTATGAACAAATGGGGGAACTTGACCCCGGAAATTACCGACAAGCTATTAACTATTTAAATACTTATCTCTCACTCCGTCCTGATGCACTCAATAAGCAGGAAATTCAGGAAAAAGTTTACGAATTGGAATTTTTGCTGGAAAAAGCAGGCGGAATGAGTTTGGATAATTTGATTGGAAAATGGAAATTCTATTGGGGAAATGGAGATGATAAGTCTTTGTTTGACATTGAAATATATAAAAATCAAGGTAATTATTATACAAAATATGTGATCGAAGAAGGGTGGATAGCTGATAAAAATGGTTCCTGGTCTAATAATAAACCTGATTATCAACATTATGAAACATGTGGCATAAATTATAAAGATGGAATAATTACTTTTTGGACGCTTCACAATCGGTCAAATATTTTATATGATAATAGAGAATATAGTCATTCTAAGAATGAATTTCATTATGAACTGCACTTAGAAGAAAATATTTTAAGAGGAATTTGTAAATGTTCTTTAAGATTTCATGGAAAAGGACATAGGGATTACAGTAGTGTATTCAGTGCGCAAAAAGCAGGAAAAGCCACTATTTGGGATGACTGCGAAGGCGATTGCGGAAATTATAATGTTTACTTTGTAAAACGGTAAAAAAACGTAAGCCAAATTCGTAAACACCAATAAAAAATAAACACAGCGTAACCAAAAGGTCAAGAACAGTTGACGCAGTGTGGTAACCACAATTTATTTTTATGTCAAATGCAATTTATGGATATTAATAAAATTCGTACCTTTGCAGACAAACAAAATAAATTATGGCTTTAAAATGTGGCATTGTTGGACTTCCTAATGTAGGGAAATCAACGCTTTTTAACTGTTTATCAAATGCGCGCGCTCAAGCGGCAAATTTTCCATTCTGCACTATAGAACCCAATGTCGGTATTATAACCGTTCCCGACGAAAGACTTGTTAAACTTGCCGAAATCGACAAGCCTCAACGCGTGATACCTACAACAATCGAGATTGCAGATATTGCAGGGCTTGTAAAAGGAGCGAACAGAGGCGAAGGCTTGGGAAACAAATTTCTTGCAAATATTCGCGAAACCGATGCAATAATTCACGTACTCCGCTGCTTTGACGATGACAACGTAACTCATGTTGATGGCTCCGTAAATCCTGTGCGCGATAAGGAAATTATTGATACCGAACTGCAACTTAAAGATTTGGAAACCATCGAAAACCGCATTGCCAAAGTTTACAAGCAGGCGCAAACAGGCGGCGACAAATCGGCAAAACGGCTGTACGATATTCTTGTTCAGTACAAAAATGCGCTTGAACAGGGAAAATCGGCGCGTACCGTGCGCCTCGACAATAAAGAAGACAGAAAGTCAGCCGCCGATTTGTTTTTGCTTACCGACAAACCCGTGCTTTATGTTTGTAATGTCGATGAAAAAAGCGCTATAAAAGGCAATGATTATGTTGAAAGGGTTTTTGAAGCTGTGAAAGACGAAGATGCTCAAATTTTAATTGTTGCCGCAAAAACCGAAGCCGAAATCGCCGAACTCGAAACATACGAAGACCGCAAACTGTTTTTAAATGAAATAGGGTTGACCGAATCGGGAGTATCGCGATTGATAAAATCGGCTTATAAGCTGCTTAACCTCGAAACTTACTTTACCACGGGATCCGATGAAAGCCGAGCGTGGACTTATGAACGCGGAACAAAAGCTCCGCAGGCGGCAGGAATAATTCATACCGATTTTGAACGCGGATTTATTCGCGCCGAAGTTATAAAACATAACGATTATGCTACTCTCGGTTCGGAATCGGCTTGCCGCGAAGCGGGAAAAATAAGCATCGAGGGTAAGGATTATATTGTGCAGGATGGCGATATTATGCATTTCAGGTTTAATGTTTAGATTTTCAGGATTAATTCAAAATGAGAGATAAAAAGTCATGTGCGGCTAATAAATGTTACTTTTACGGAATTTTGAGAACTTGATATAAAAATAGGCTTTCGTTACAGCTTGCTTTTTATTGCTTGTAAACCATGCTTTTGATTATGTCGTACGAAACGGAACAGTCGTACCCGCGCGAAAGAGCAAATTTCATCAGTTTTGCAACGAGTTCCGGTTTTGAATTTGCTTTTGTCGTTTTCAGTTTTTTTGCAAGCTCGCCTGCAACAGTTTCACTGTACGATTCGTCTGATATTTCGTCAAGCGCTTCGGCAATAATCGGTTCTGATATATGTTTTGCGCGAAGCTGATATTCTATTTTTTGTTTTCCCCATTTCGACATGTTATGTTTTGTGCGGGCAAATAAACAGGCAAAGCGCCTGTCGTCAACAAAGCCTGCAGCTTGCAGTTTTTGTATTATTTCTGCAATTTTTGCCGGTTCTATTTCATATTCAATTAATTTTTGCCGCGTATCATAAGTGCTTTTTTCGCAGACGCTACAAAGCTTTTGTAATCGCATCAATGCTTCTTCGGGTGTTATTTGCTTCATTTTAATGTTTGATTTTATTGCATTTTGATTTTTAACATTCTGTTTTTACCGTTCATGTCTTTACGAAGTTCGGTAAATTTAAATCCTTTTTGTTTGAACAGACTTTGTGTTTCTTCAGCAAGGTTTTCGTTTATTTCCACATAAATTTTTCCATCACCGGCAAGATGCGATATTGCAAAACCGGCTATTGCGCCGTAAAATTTCAAAGCATCGTCATCGGGAACAAACAATGCCGAATGCGGCTCAAAATCAATAACATTTCGTTTCATTTCCGATTTTTCGGATTCGCAAACATACGGCGGATTGCTTACAATACAGTCGAATTTCGCATGTGTAAAATCATCTTCGGATAAAATATCCTTACAGAAAAAAGTAATGCATACATTATTCTTTTCGGCGTTTTGCGCGGCTTTTTTTATGGCTTTGTCGGATATGTCGACAGCATAAACTTTTGCATCTTTTATGTTTTTTGCAAGAGCAACAGCAATACATCCGCTTCCCGTGCCAATGTCGATGATTGTCGGCGCATCTTTATTTTCGGCAATTATCCAGTCAACAAGCTCTTCGGTTTCGGGACGCGGAATGAGAACATTTTCATCAATGTCAAAATTTAATCCGTAAAATTCAACTGTCCCCAGAACGTACTGTAAAGGAACATGCTGCTGAAGCAAATCCAGTGATTTTAAAAAATCCGCATAAAATCTCTCATCAAGATTTTTTTGCCTGTCGATATAAAAATCAATTTCCGGAATTTTCCAGAAATGCTTCAGCAATGCTATGGTTATCAGTCTGATTTCGTTTTTATCAAACTGCTTGTGCAGTTTGAATTTTACCATATCGGCGATTTCTGCAATAATCATTTCATCGCATTAAAACAAATTTTACATACGGACAGCGCGATTTTTCAATAAATCTTCTATTTGCATGGTAATTATGTTCGACAGCGTTTCGCCCATTGCGCGAATTTGCTGTGGCACAAGACTGTGAGACGTCATTCCGGGTGCAATGTTTATTTCAAGAAAATACAGTTTTCCGCGACTGTAAATATAATCAATGCGCACAAGTCCTTTACATCGCATTTTGTCATAAATCAACGACGAAACATCGTAAACCAGATGGGTGGCTTCTTCCGAAATGCTTGCCGGCGTTATTTGTTCCGACTGCCCGTTATATTTTGCATCGTAATCGAAAAATTCGTTTTGCGAAATGATTTCGGTTATCGGAAACAGCAATTTTCTGTCGGCAACTTTTAACATTCCACAGGTAAGCTCGCGCCCTTCGATAAATTCTTCTATAATTACCGATTTGTCTTCTTTAAATGCTTCGTCAACAGCGGCTTGCAAATCTTTTACCGATTTTACCTTGCTTATTCCGAAACTCGAGCCTCCTTCGTTAGGCTTAACAAATACAGGCAATCCGATATTTTTAACAATGTCATTCGGGTCTGTTTTTTCGCCTTTCAATACCTGGATTGCTTTTGGCATGGATATTCCGGCAGTTGCCAGATATGATTTGCATGCAAATTTATTGAACGAAAGCGATGACGTCAATACATCGCAGGTAGAATAAGGTATCTGTATCATATCAAAATAGCCCTGCAATTTTCCGTCTTCTCCCGGCGTGCCGTGAATTGTTACGTAAGCGCAGTCGAAATTGATTTTTTCCCCGCAGTCGGTAAACGAAAAATCGTTTTTGTCGATACTTATTTCCGCTTTGCTTTCCTGTTTTACAATCCATTCGGAATCTTTAATCACAACCAGAAAGGGATTGAATTTTTGCCTGTCAACAGCCGACATTATCTGATTCGCGCTTTGCAGCGAAATTTCATGCTCCGATGAGTTTCCCCCTGCAATAACTGCTATATTTTTCATGTTTTTAATTTTTTCGTTATTGAAATAATTCCTGTAAAATTAATAAATATTTACACGCCAACAAACAGCTTTCCGAAAAATTTACATGCAATTATTCATCGCGCTTATTGCTTTTTCGATTCGCCCGACAGTTTCGTCTTTACCAATAAGACTTACAATATCAAACATGTTTGCACCCGTTGCCGCTCCTACAATGCAAATGCGAAAGGCATTCATCACGTTTCCCATTTTCAAACCGCTTTCGATAATCCACGAATGAACGGCTTGCTCCGATTTTGCTTTATCGAAAGGTTCATTATCAATAATTTCAATTATTTTTTCTAATTGTTGAGGAGTTTCGGACATCCAGTATTTTTTTGTAGCTTTTTCATCGTAAATTTCAGGCGCAACAAAGAAATATGACGACAGGTTCCAAAAGTCGCTTACAAATGTTGCGCGTTCTTTCACAAGCCCGCAAACAGTTGCAACATAGTTGTCGCTTGCATTTATTCCTTTCGATTTTAATATCGGTTGATATAAATTTGCAAGTTCTTCGTTGCTTTTTTGCCTGATATATTGCTGATTGAACCAGCGTGCTTTTTCAGGATTAAATTTTGCTCCCGATTTTATTACCCTCTCGAGACTGAAACTCTTTATAAGTTCGTCGATATTGAAAATTTCCTTTTCCGTTCCGGGATTCCATCCAAGCAGAGCGAGCAAATTTACAACCGCTTCGGGAAAATATCCCGTTTCGCGATATCCCGACGAAATTTCACCTTCGGAATTTTTCCACTCCAGAGGAAAAACGGGAAATCCCAGGCGGTCGCCGTCCCGTTTGCTTAATTTTCCTTTTCCATCGGGTTTCAATAATAGCGACAAATGTGCAAATTCCGGACTTTTCCATCCGAAAGCACGATATAACAGTATGTGTAAAGGCAACGATGGCAACCATTCTTCGCCGCGAATGACGTGCGAAATTTCCATTAATCTGTCATCAACAACATTTGCCAAATGATAAGTAGGCAACATATCTGCGGCTTTGAACAGCACTTTGTCATCGAGCGTGTCTGTATTGATTTTTATTTCGCCGCGAATGATGTCGTTCATCGTAATTTCTTCGTGCGGAGGAATTTTGAAGCGAATAACCCAGTGTTTTCCTTCTTTCAGGCGATTTTGAAGCTCGATGTCGCTCATTACAAGCGATGTTTGCATATTTTCGCGAATTAAATAATTGTAGATGAACGATTTGCCCTGCGCTTCGTATTGCTTGCGAAGATTATCAAGATCTTCGTTGCTGTCGAAAGCATAATAGGCATTTCCGGAATTTACCAGATGTTCGGCATATTTGAAATACAAATCCTTCCGCCGGCTTTGCCGATATGGAGCAAAAGCGCCTCCGACTCCAACGCCCTCATCAAAATTTAATCCGAGCCATTTCAACGATTCTATGATGTATTCTTCGGCTCCCTGAACAAAGCGAGCCGAATCGGTATCTTCGATTCGCAAAATAAAAGCGCCGCCGTTTTGTTTTGCAAAAAGATAATTGAACAGCGCCGTGCGTACGCCGCCAATATGTAATGGTCCTGTAGGGCTTGGAGCAAAGCGCACTCTTACCTTTCTGTTTGATACTGTTTCTGACATTTTCTATTGCTATTTTTATAATAATCTGAATTATTGTTTATTACTAATATCATTACTGAAATACTAAATGCAAATTTACATGAAAAATTTCAAATTTACCGTTTAATAAAGTAACGGTTATATTTGGTAATAACAACAGGTAATTTCATTTTAATGCTTTCCAGTATTTGGCAATACAATATTGTTTTTATTATTTTTAACGATATACACGGAAGTAAACGCAAGCAGCGTTCCGATAATCAGAACCCACAGGCAAATCAATGAAACCGTTTCCAAAGTATTGTATGCCTTGGGTTTAAATACAAATTCTACCGTATGTTCGCCTGCCGGTACGCGCAAGGCACGCAGCACATAATTTGCACGGAAATGCGGCACGGGCTGTCCGTCGATAAAGGCTTCCCAACAGGTAAGCCCATCATTATAGTAAATTTCGGGAAAAACTGCTATTTGCTCGCTTATCGAATTCGTTTTATATGTTATATCATTAATTTTATAATCGGTCATCTTAATTGTACGAACAGTATCTTTCTGAAACACAAAATTTTCCAGTTGATTTTCAAAGCGTTTATCAGCAACAACCATCGTCTTCAAATCTACTTCGCCGATAGCGGCAATTTCCTCATCGGCATTTTCTACAATACGCACACTGTCAACATACCAGGCATAGCCGAATGCGTCGATATTTCGCTGAACAAGTAGTTTATTGCCGTTATTGCGATCGGGGAAAATAATATATTTTGTATTTAACATATTTAACACGCTCATATCTATCACATTAAGGTATTTATCAATTATATCCTGATAGCGGCGCAGTTTTGCTGCGTGATAACCGCCGATGGACTTGTGATAATAAGATGTGCTTGCATCCTGAAACGGCGACACTGCAATATTGAATACGCGGAAATTCGGATCGTTATCCATCAAAATCTGCCTGTCAACATCAGTCATTTCCCAAGCCGTTTTAGTGGTGGACTTAGGCAAAAAATCGCCATTATTCAAATAGCGCTTATCGACACCGGCAAGGTCGAATAACGTAAGAGCGGCAATCAGGGCTATCAGCAATGATTTTTTTATTTTTTTAGCGCCATACATCCAGAGTAGCCCCGCTCCTATTAAAATAATGATGACGGTACGCCATGCATCATTGCAAAATATTGAAACACGGACATTTTCAATAGCTGCTGACGCTATTGCATCCGAAATATTTTCATCTTTTAAAGAGGAAAAAGAAAAAAACAGTCGAGGCAAAAGAATAAATAATAAGGCAAAGCCGGCAGTAAATCCCAAGCTGATTAAAAACTGTTTTCTTTTTTTGAATATAATATCCCTGTTTTCAATTATTTTAGCCAGCGCTAATATTGCAAGAATCGGAATTGTAAGTTCGGCAATAACCAAAATAGACGAAACTGTTCTGAACTTATTATACATTGGGAAATAGTCAAGAAATAAATTTGTGAACCACATGAAATTATGTCCCCATGCAAGTAATACAGAAAATACTGTTCCGCCAAGTAAAGCCCATTTCATATAACCTTTCACGATAAATAGTCCGAAGACAAATAAAAACAGGATGAAGGCTCCTGCATATACAGGTCCGGATGTAAACAGCTGATTGCCCCAGTAGCTCTGCTGCTGAGCAATATTTTCTCTCATTTGAGGAAAAGATATTTTATTTAATGCCGATTTATTTTTATTATAGTCGCGTTTCCATTGTCCGTTTTGCAATGTATAGCCGATTGGTTCCGAAGCGCCGCCTTTGATGTTAGGAATAAGCAAAGAAAATGTTTCGCCAATGCCATAACTCCACTGTGTTACATAATCGCGATCGAGACCGCTTGTCTTGTTTCCCGCATTGTCGGTTAATTCCGATTTTCCGCGAATTGTCTGCTCCGAATATTTTGCCGATAACACAAGGTTTGTAGAGTTTACTCCAAAACCTATAAAACCGGCGACAAGCAAAACGGCGCTTGCTTTAACAAATTTCAATATCTGTTTTTTCATTATATCATAAACAAATCTGCAAACAACAAAAACTCCAATAAACATAACAGCGTAATATGTCATTTGAATATGATTTGAAAATAATTGCAAAGTAAAAAACAGGGCAGTAACAATACCTCCCAGTAAGAATTTGCCGCGATACGCCCAAACAATTCCAGCCAGAGTAGGCGGAATCAGTTCCAGTACACAAACTTTCCAAATATGCCCGGCTTCGATAATAATCAAAAAATACGATGAAAAGGCATAGGCAATAGCGCCAATAAGAGCTATCCACGGATTAATTCTCAATGCCATTAAAAGAATAAAGAATCCAAGCATGTATGCAAACAAATAACTTGCCGGCGCCGGCAACCAGCCTTCAAAAGCATTTCTCATTTCCCGCAAAACAGGCGCTGTTTTATAGCTTGGAGAAATTTGATAAGTCGGCATTCCCGAAAACATTTTGGAAGACCACAGGCTTTTTTCGCCCGTTTTCTGATAGTGCTTATTAATATCCTGCCCCATTCCCGCTCCATTTCTAATATCAGTCTGATACAATGCCTTGCCTTCAAAAATCGCAGGAGTAAAATAGCCTACGGAAATCACTATAAATAGCACAATAGCCGTAACATACGGCAATATCTGTCTAAGTTTTGTTTTCATTTTACTTTTCGTTTATTTTTAGCAAAAATAATCATTTTGTTTTAATTTTGAAAACATTCAGGTTTTTTATGATTTTTTGTTTATGAAATAATCGGATACATTTTTTGCCAGTCGTTCGCCTATAATCTTGCTTAGTTCGCCGACTGTCGCATTTTTTATTTTCGATACTGTTTTGAATTTAATCAATAGTTTCTGAGCTGTCTTTTCGCCTATTCCCTGAATATCAGCCAATCGCGTGCTTATCATTGCTTTGCTGCGCTTATTCCTGTGAAATTCAACAGCAAAACGATGTACTTCGTCTTGAATTGTAATCAACAATTTAAAATGCGGTTCGGTAGGTTTTATTCCTATCTGCACGGGAGGAAATCCGAATAAAAGCTCGTTTGTTCGATGCTTTCTGTCTTTTGCCAGTCCTGCAACAGGAATTTTTAATCCCAATTCATCTTCAATAACTTTCCGTACTGCTTCCATTTGTCCTCTACCGCCATCGGTAATTATCAGGTCGGGCAGTTCGACATTTTCATTAAGCAGCCGTGAATACCTGCGCTGTACAACTTCATGCATCGAAGCGTAATCGTCAACGCCCGCAACTGTTTTGATGTTATATTTTCTGTAATCCTTTTTACTTGGTTTTCCGTTTTTGAACACTACGCAGGATGCAACTGCATTTGTTCCCTGTATATTCGAATTGTCAAAACATTCAATATGACGAGGCAAAACATCCAGCCGCAATTCGTTTTGTAATTTTAAAAGAATACGATTTGCATACTTGTCAGGATCAGCTATTTTAATTTGCTTTAACCGCTCGAATTGATATGTTTTCAGATTCCTTAACGACAGTTCCAGCAATTTAAATTTATCGCCATGACGGGGAACGGTGAAAATGTGATTTGCAATTCCCTGATCCGGCAAAAACGGAACAATAATCTCATCCGATAATTCAGTCAATCTATTGAGCATTTCGGCAATTACATAACTCAACAACGATTCTTTTGTATCTTCAACGCCAAGATTAAATTCAAATGTTTGCGACTGAATAATTGTACTTTTTACAACACGCATAAAATTGGCAAAAGCAATATCTTCATCTACCAAAACAGTTACAACATCTACTGTTTGAATTACAGAACTTACAATTATTGACTTTGATTGATATGTCTCCAGTTTGCCGTATTTTTCTTTCAATAATTGAGCATCTTCAAAGCGATATTCTTTTGCCGCTTTATTCATTTCTTCCTGCATGTATTGCATCACAGACTGAATATCGCCTTTCAATATCGACAACACCTGCTCTATCTGTAAATTATATTCCTCTTCGATTTGTTTTCCCATGCACGGAGCTTTGCAATTTCCTATATGATATTCAAGGCATGGTTTGTATTTGCGTCGAGCAATAGCCGATTGAGACAGTGTAAGATTACATGTCCGCAATGCATATAAGCGTTTAATCAAATCAAGCAAAAACCGCACAGTTGTTGCAGATGAATACGGACCAAAATATTTAGAACCATCTTTAGGCGTTCTGCGAACAACAAGCAGGCGGGGAAAATTTTCGTTCTTTACGCAAATCCATGGATAGGTTTTATCATCTTTCAATAAAATATTGTATTGTGGTTGATATTTCTTTATCAGTTTGCTCTCTAAAAAGAATGCATCCGATTCGGTTGCAACTACAATATGCTTTATGATCGCAATTTTGGCAACCATAACACGCAATTTGGGATTATCATTCGCTTGCGATAAAAAATATGATGAAACTCTATTTTTCAAATCTTTAGCTTTACCAATATAAATTATCTTATCCGCCGCATTAAAAAATTGATAAATGCCGGGAGAATGTGGCAAAAGAGCAAGTTGTTGCTTTATTTTAGTGTTCGATTTCATCTTTATACTGACATATTCTATTAAAATTGTTCCACGTGGAACACAAATTAAACGCTACTGTTTAAATGTTCCACGTGGAACATTGCATTCACCGTCCCAGCAAAACAAGCAACACAGAAATATCCGCAGGTGAAACTCCAGGTATTCGCGATGCCTGCCCTACTGTTGCAGGATTGATTTTTTTTAGTTTTTGTTGTGCTTCAATAGTTATATTTGCTTTTGAAAAATCAAATCCGACAGGAATTCTTACTTTTTCTAATCTGCTCATTTTTTCAACAAGAAGCTGTTCGCGTTCAATATATCCGGAATATTTTACAATTATTTCTGCTTCTTCAATAACATCTTCCGTAAGATTTTCAATATCGTCAATTGCCGTACCAAAATCAGATACGGATAAAATATCGCTTATAGAAACTTCGGGACGGGAAATAATATCAACTGCCTTTCGTTTCTGGATAATTGGCGCGGCATCGATTGATTCCAAATACGGATTTATTTCATCAGGCGAAATGGAAGTATTATTAACAAGCAATATAAGTTCTTTTATTGCCTGCCGCTTATTAACAACATTACGATAGCGATAATCCGACGCCAAGCCGATACGATATGCCAATTCCGTAAGGCGTTCATCTGCATTGTCCTGACGCAATAAAATTCGATGTTCCGATCGACTTGTAAACATTCGGTAAGGTTCGTCAACGCCTTTTGAAACCAAATCATCAATCAAAACGCCAATATATGCCTGATTTCGAGAAAGCACTAATTTTTCGCTGTTGCGCAGTTTCAAATGCGCATTTATACCTGCCATTAACCCTTGCGCCGCAGCTTCTTCATAGCCTGTTGTTCCGTTTATCTGCCCGGCAAAAAATAAATTTTCAATTATCTTTGTTTCCAGTGTATGATAAAGCTGTACAGGCGGAAAATAATCATATTCGATTGCATATCCGGGGCGGAAAATTCTAATATTTTCAAACCCTTCAATTTTACGCAATGCATTATACTGAATATCCAAAGGCAGTGATGACGAAAAACCGCTTAAATAATATTCATTTGTATCAAAACCTTCGGGTTCTAAAAACAACTGATGCGAATCCTTATCGGAAAAAGTTTTAATCTTGTCTTCAATGCTTGGGCAGTATCTCGGTCCAATACCTTTGATAATTCCCGTAAACAACGGAGAGTCATCAAAACCCGATTCTAAAATTTGATGAACTTCAGGCGATGTATGTACAATATAACATGGCTTTTGATGTTCTATCGGTTTTATTTCCGGAAGGAAAGAAAACTTAGATGGATGTTCATCTCCGTGCTGAACAGTCAATTTGTCAAAGTTTACAGTTCTGCCATCAAAGCGAGGCGGAGTTCCCGTTTTCATCCTGCCCGATTCAAAGCCTAGTTCTGCAAGCTGTTCGGTAAGTCCTGCAGAAGGCATTTCCCCCATTCTGCCGCCGGCAAGCTGTACTCGACCTACGTGGATTGTTCCGTTAAGAAAAGTTCCGGCAGTAAGAATTACAGCTTTCGCATAAAATTTAATCCCAAGCGCAGTTGTCAATCCTGTCAGTTTTCCGTTTTTTACAATAAGGTTTACAACAAAATCCTGCCAAAATGAAAGATTAGTATGTGCTTCCAGTATTTTTCGCCATTCTATGGAAAAAAGCGTACGGTCGCACTGAGCGCGAGGACTCCATACGGCAGGTCCTTTTGAACGATTAAGCATGCGAAACTGAAGAGATGTTTTATCGGTAACAATTCCCGTACAGCCGCCGAGAGCATCAACCTCGCGAATTATTTGACCTTTTGCAACTCCGCCAATAGCGGGATTGCACGACATTGCCGCAAATTTTGTCATGTCCATCGAGAGCAAAAGCACTTGCGAACCCATTTTTGCTGCTGCTGCTGCTGCCTCGCATCCCGCGTGTCCTCCGCCAACAACAATTATATCGAATGTATAAAGCATCTAAATAACTAATTTTTCGAGGTAAGTATTTTCTTTTGAACGCATTAGAGCGATTTCGGATTTTGTAGAATCTCCATACGAACAGAGATGAAGAATGCCGTGTATCATTACCCTATGCAATTCGTTTGCAAACGATTGCTTATATTTTGCCAAATTTGAACGGACAGAATCAATACTGATAAAAATATCGCCTGAAATTTTATCGCCCGCACAGAAGTCAAATGTTATAACATCGGTAAAATAATCGTGCGACAAATATTTTTTATTCATATCAAGAAGATAATCATCAGAACAAAATACAAAATTGATTTCACCGACAATTTTATTTTCGCCGGTAATGGCGCCGGTTATCCAATATTTTATCTTTCGCCTGTTTTTCAAGTTGAAAGAAATATTTTCAGCAAAAAATCTTATCATCACATATTTTCCGTTCAAATTAAAGCGAATAGCATTAGCATCATTTTTTTAACAGCCACATATAAGGATCAAGGGCTTTATCAGCTTTCCACATTTCGAAGTGTAACTGCGAGCCGTCGCTGTCTCTTCCTGCTGCAACTTTTCCGAGTACTGTTCCAGTGTTAACATTAGCGCCTCTTTTTACGGAAGCAACACCAAGCCGGCAATAAAAAGTAAAATATTCGCCATGTTTCAACATTACACAAATATTCATTCCTGCTACCTGCAACACGCCGACAACAACTCCATCAAAAGTAGCTAAAACATTTTCTCCTTCAATGGTCGAAATATCAATGCCTGTACTCGGCGAAAGTTCTATGTGCTTATAAACAGGATGAAACCTGTCGCCAAAAAATCCGACAATCTTACCTTGCGCAACAGGCCACGGCAATCGCCCGCGATTTGCTGCAAAATCGGCAGAAAGCTTAACATTTGCCGGAGATTTGGAAAATCCTGTAGATTTATCCTTTGTTATTTCTTTTTTCACAATTTCTCTGATTTGCTTATCAAGGTTTGCCAAATCTGCCCGTTTACGCTGCAACTGTTTTTTCAATTTTGCCGTTTCGCTGTTCAAACCCGACAGCATTTTTTTTGCTTCAGCTTCATCTTTTGCCATGTGTTCCATATCTCTGCTGCGTTCCGATTTATAGTTGTCAAGCTCATGTTTTTTTTCAAGAAGCAAAGAAATCTCGTTGCCTAATTGTTGATTTGTCTGCTCAATTTTTTTTGCCTGAACAGAAACAACATCTGCGTACGACTGTAAATATTTCAGACGCCGAAATGCCTGACTGAAATCTTCGCTTGCAAATACGTACATTAGCCATGTCGCTTTTTTTCGATTGGTATAAATATTTACAATCAACTCGGCATACGAATCTTTAAGCCGGATGATTTTTGACTTAAGTTCATTTATGTTATTGTTTTTTTTATATATTTCGGCTTCCGTAATCGAAATTTGCAGATCGGTATTCCTAATCAATTTTCTACGCTGCTCAATACGGCTGTTAAGTAAGGCAATCTGTTCCGTCTGCGATTTTTTTGCCTTGTCGTTTTCATTAATCTGCCTGTTAATTCTTTCTATTTCTTTTTCGGTATCCGCTTTATTTTTTTTAAGTTTTGCCTCTGTCGGTTGTGAAAACAAAGGAATAGCCGCCAATAAAAAAACAATCGTTACAATATGTCGAAAAGAACATTTCATTTTTTTGAATTATCCTTTATTTTTTTGCATTTTTCAATTTTTTTATGAATAGCATTGGCATTTACAATATCTGCTTTTGATAGAGAATCTTCCCAGTAAAGTATCGCCGTAGTATATTCTTTCAGCTCAAAAAGCACATCTCCATAGTGATCTAAAATAACAGCGCTTTCACGACCGCCAAGAGTCATTGCCTTGCGAAACACAGGCTGAGCTTCGGCATCGCGTCCGAGCTTATGTAAAATCCACGCGTAAGTATCAAGGAATGTAGCATTTTCAGGCTCTGCATTAACTGTTTTTTGCGACATTTCAAGTGCGCGTTTCAAATTTTTGTTTTCTTCGCTTAAATAATACGCATAATTGTTGAGTACGCCAATATTTGCAGTATCAATCGCCAAAACTTTTTCGTATGTCCGGTAAGCCGATTTTTTATTGCCGACAGCATGATACAAATCGCCAAGCAGCGCCAGCATATCTTTGTACGTTTTTATATTTCTGTCCGATTGCAAAGTATTTTCGAGAATTGAAATTGCCTCACTGTAACGTTTCAATTCATACAAAATCGAAGCCTTTTGTAATAGAAAATCAGATTTTTCGTACGAATAAACAAGAGCTGTATCAATAGCAGACAAAACACTATCCAAATTGCGGGAATAATAAAGCAAGGCTATTTTCATATTCCATGCATAATTATTTCTTTTATTTTGCTGCAATTCTTCATCTATGATATTCATGGCATGAGACTGCCGGTCGGTTTGAATGAGAAAAGATGAATAAAACTGTTTAAAGTCCCATTCAGTTCCGTAATTTTCGGCAAGCAAAGCAATAGCGCTTTCTACTTCATTGCGGTATTTGACCTGTTGCCAAAATTGAAGCACCGGAATAAAGTATTCAATTTTATCGGATAAAGGAATAAATTTATTCTCCGCAATTTTGCGGAGAATATCAAAAAACTTGTCATATTCATGTTGTGTCCTGTATGTTTCTGCCAGAGCCAGCAAAGGAGCGGCATAAGTTTCATCGAGTTCATGAGCGCGTTCTAAATATTGAAGTGCAACAGAATCGTTTCCACCGCGACCAAAAACTTCTGCAAGTAAAAGATTTGCCTGAGGGTTTTCGGTATCGCGCTCAAAATATCGCAATGCCTCTACCATTGCGGCAGAATTATTATTTGTTGCATAATATATTTGCTGTCGGGCGAACATTATCCGCTCATCAAATCCTGATTTATTTTGCAGCGAGTCGTACAGCATCAATGCTTTATCAAATTGATTTTGACGACAATATAGCGTTCCGAGACTGTAAACAATATCATCATCCTTATTTGCAAAGGTCATAAGATACCGGTAGGTCTTTACAGCTAAATCAATATCGCCGGTCAAATCGCTTACCTGTGCAACAAGCTTGCCGTACCAAAAATTGGCAGAATCGAGTGCGAATGCTTTTTGGCTTGCAATCAGCGCATCTTTTGCATAGCCCGACTTAAGCAATACGTTAGACAGCAAATAATGGCAGGCGGAACAATCGGGATCAACAGAAATTGATTTCAATAAAAACTGCCGCGCATTAAACAAATCGCCCTGATAAAATTTTTGAGAAGCGCTTATCAAATAATATTCGCGAGCAAGATCAACAGAACTATTATCAATTTTTGAGGTTGTTTTTATCGAAGAACAACCGGTTAAAAACATCAAGCCCATAAACAGCGTTTTAACATAAACAGTCGCTGTCATCATACGAGACTTAATTATATTTTGTAATATTTTTATCAATTTATATTTAATTTTATAACATAAAATTTATCGTCATTTTGTACCTGTAGAGCCAAATCCGCCATCGCCGCGCTCCGACATCGACAAGTTGGAAACACATTCCCACTCTACCCGCTCGAATTTACCTATAATCATTTGAGCTATACGCTCGCCCGGGTTCAAAATAAATTCATCATTCGACAAATTTATAAGTATCACGCCTATTTCGCCGCGATAATCGGGATCGACTGTTCCCGGCGTATTTACCAGCGATATTCCATGCTTAATCGCCAAACCGCTGCGCGGACGAATTTGGGCTTCGCAACCGTCGGGAAGTTCAATAAACAAGCCCGTGGGAACAAGCCTGCGCTCCAAAGGCTTCAAAACAACCGCCTCATGTATATTTGCACGCAAGTCAAGCCCTGCCGATTGCGATGTAGCATATTGAGGAACATCAAATGCCGATTTATTCACTATTTTCACTTTCATCGCTTCTGTTTTAATCCATATACGATAATATTTATCATCCTTTTTTGATGCAATATTTTCAAAGTACAAAGATATAAAAAAGTTTGCAAAATTGATTCTTTACAGTTTGTAATTTAATAACTCAAAGATTTCTAAGTACATGACAAAAATTTAAAGACGTCTATCTCAGCTCTATCCATCGGGTTAAGCAATGCTGTTGCAATAAGTTCTAATCCATACTTGAAGAGACTTTTTGCCCGTTTCCCGTGCT
>JAIRZQ010000175.1 GCA_031267135.1 Prevotellaceae bacterium | reverse complement strand
GTGACAAAGTTAAAAAGTTTAACTGCACGAGAACTCTTTTCGAAAGATCCGGATATAAAGAAACAGTTGTGGGGTGGGAGTTTTTGGACAAGTGGCTATTACGCAAACACAGTAGGGTTTATATGGTATCCGAGATGTAATAATGGCTTATGTCTCAAATCAAGGAAATGAAAAGAAATATAAGAAATTATATGATGGAAAACTTTCATTGTTCGATTAACAGGATACTTCGAGGCTTGCCTCGGGGTTATTCATTTATGAAATAAATTCTGTATGTAATATTCAAGTTGAAATTTAAAAGCAGAGGTAATTATCTTAAAATGTAATAAAAGCCATAAAATGACAATTATTTTTATATTTAAACAATACAAATTTATACGTAAAAGACACTTTTTAACATTAATTTTTAATATTTATTTTAAAAATACAATAACATAACTTATATACTAATGATATTTAGCATTTTAAACAATTATAAAAAATATATTTTATAAAATCAATTCAAATTATTATCCAAATTTTTTATTACTCTTTTTCTTTTATTCCGAATTTAGGATCAACTTTTACAAATAATACAGGTAACAATCCCGGAATAGCGCAAATCATTATCCAAATGAAGAAATTTTGATAGCCTAAACATTCCTGCAACCATCCTGAAATCATTCCGGGCAAAACTAAACTTAATGCCATAAATCCGGTACATATTGCAAAATGAGCGGTTTTGTGCTCTCCGCTGTCTCTGCACGCATAAAGCATGTAAAGAGTATAAGCGGCAAAAGCAAATCCATAGAAAAACTGTTCGACAGCAATACACGAACCTATTAAAAATAAATTTGAAGGTTGAGCATAAGCCAAATATACATACAGTAAATGAGGAATATTAATGCTAAGCGCCATAGGCCATAGCCAGTATTTCAGTCCTTTTTTCGATGCTGCCAGTCCTCCTAAAATTCCACCTAATAACATCATTATAACGCCAAACAGTCCGTACAAAGTTCCATATTGTATAGTTGAAAGTCCTAATCCGCCCGTTTCTCGTCCTGTTTGTACAAAAATAGGCGATATTTTGAGAAGTTGCGATTCTCCGAATCTGTATAGTAATAAGAAAAATATGAGTAAGACAACATTTCGCTTTTGGAAAAATGTTTTAAAAGTGAGTAAAAATTCTTTTAGCAGATTTTTACCTTTTGCTGCCGGTTTGTCATCTTCAGGTTTGGGAAGTATAAATCTATGATAAACGAAAAGTCCTGCGAATAATCCTGCAAGAATGAAAAATATAATTGCCCACGAAAGCGGAATATTTCCAGATGTTCCTTTAAGCCAGCCGTTGGCAGAATTTAAATTTGCATGAGACTGTACCATGACGTATGCAAGTTGATTCCAATTTTCAGAGTTAAACACCAGCCGTTTGTCGGAAATTATTTTTAGTCCATCAGAACTTTCGAGAATGAGAACAACATCTTCGTCTTTTTGTGGTTGTTTGTTGAGCGTAATTCCAACAACAACGCCGTTCTCTACAAGTTTATCGGTAATATTATGCAATTCTTCATTGTCATTTTTGTTATCCTCATTATATTTTTTAGGGTTAAATGTTTTAGTTAACCAATTGGTAAGTGTGCTTTTTGTTGTTATTTTTGCTTTAGACTTTTTTTCTTCTTTCAGTACAAACCCTAAATCGCTGTTATGTTTTTCGACTGCAACTTTTATCGAATCTACGATTTTGCTTGATATTTTACTTGTAGATAAATTGACATTATCAGATGTAATAACGAAAGCGAGTTTATCGTTTTCCGAAACTGCTGCGATCTGCGGAGCTTTGGGCAATACGATTTCTGTAACTGCATCGTTTAACGATGTAATTTTTATCTCGACATCTTTAAGTCCTGTCCACGATTGCATCAATCCTGCCATGATAATTAAACCTGACTGAACGGTAACCATTGCTACACGATAAAAGGTATTTCGTATTCCTACAAAATACGATTGCTGATGCTTTGCAAGTCCAAGCATGTAAAATCCATCTGCTGCAATATCGTGTGTTGCAGAAATAAATGCAATAACAATTAAAAGTATTAACGATATTTGCAAAAACACAGGCAAATTCAATAAAAGAGCAACGCTTCCGAATGCTAATCCAAGTGCAATTTGAGTAATAATTATCCACCAGCGTTTTGTTTTAAGCATATCAACTATTGGACTCCAAACAGGTTTGATAGCCCAGGGTAAATAAGCCACGCTTGTAAAAAAAGCAATATTTGCATTTGACATTCCAAGTTGCATTAACATCACAATTGCAAGAACGTTAACAACTGCATTAGGTATTCCTTCTGCAAAATATAGCGTGGGAATCCACGACCAGGGGCTTCTGTTGTTTTTTTTATTTTCTGACATAATGTTTTGACGTATTTGTTTTTAATAAAGTTTTTCTAATTTTGAATTTGGAAAATAATGAGTCAAAATTTTATCGTAACTGTAACCTTTTGCGCCCATTACTGCCGCTCCTATCTGACATAATCCTACTCCGTGTCCCCAGCCTGCGCCGATAAATGTAAATTTTTGCGGAATACCGTTTTGTTCGTTATCTTTTTCTACGACAAAGGCTGAACTGTAAAGATGCGTATTTGAAAATGTTCGGCGAATCATTAATTCCTTGCCTATGATTTTAACTAATTTTGTTCCTATAATTTTAAGTTTTATTATTCGTCCCGAAGCACCGCGCTGAACGGGAATCATGTCGATTATTTCGCCAAAATCGAAACCCGAACGGCGATGAGCCAGTTCGGATATTTGAGATTGCGTATATTCAACTTTCCACCGATAAAAATCGCTTGTTTCCTGATCGTAATCGTTTAGAACCTGCGAAAGAATATTCTTGTCATTAGTGTTACAAAATGCAGGAGGCGAAGTGCGAATCCATTTTTCTGCATTTTCTTCGATTGTAAGATCAATGGCTTTTTCATCATCTGTATCAGCCAATCCCTGTAAATACAAATGTTCGACAGGCTCCCAGGTATTTTCAAATTTTTCCATCACGCCGCCGCATGATTTCGAGAAACGCGCGTCGCAAATATTGCCATTAAAAGTAAGAGCAAGTCCGCGCGTTGCATCTACAGCGTCGATGACATGCGTTGTGTTAGCTCTAGTAATTCCCTGATAACGTTGACAATGATCGTCAGCACACACATCAAAACAGGTATGGTCTTCTCTGTCCCACCATCTAATATATTCGGCTTCCGTTTCGGTTATAGACTTGTAGATGGTTTTATTTTTATTTATTTTTTCGCTTTTTTTAATTTGAGCAAGCAGCCACCCGCGCGAAATTACGGCATGCGCTTTCAACAATTCCATCGAGCTTGTTGCGCTCATCTCTGCCGAAATAACACAAGTAAGATAATCTTCGATATTGATTATGTTTACAGCCGTAATTTTTTCGTTTTCAATAACAAATTGTAATGCTCCTTTGAATCTTTGATTTTCTTTGCGCTGCCAGTGAAACTCAACGCCAATAGTAACATCCGTCAACTCAAAAAAACTGTTTTTTTCGTCTATCGGTTCTAATATATCGCAGTTATCCAGTAATAATTTTTTATTGTCGGCACACTTTACGGAAATGCCATTTTGATGTATTCGGGCTATGCATGCACTGCTTAAAACATGTCCGTGTTTGGTTTTATAATTACCATACAAACGAAAACTTATTTCTCTTTCGTTTAATATACCGACTCTGATTTTGGGTTCTGTATTCATAAAATTGTATTCTAAAATGGACAGCAAATTTAAATGAAATATTTTGAACAGCATACAGTCGAACGAAAATATTTTAAGGTAATTGTAATTTCAGTTATATGACGTTCTTTAATAATTGCTTAAGTCTGTTTATTCTTTTGCATCAAAATCAAAAAGTCTGTAAGCATTTGATAAAATTCAGTTCGGTGGCAGGCGAAGCTCCGCCGGTAATTAAAGAATTGGCAATTTATGCCAATATGAGTCCATCCAAGCTGAAACGTTTATTCAGGCAAATTCTCGGCGACAGCATTTTTAGCTATTATCAAACATTCAGGATGAAAGAAGTCGCACGCCTGTTGAAAGAGGAGAAGAAGCTATCCGTTTCAGATGTGGGTTACAGACTGGGATTTACCAACCTGAGCCATTTTTCAAGAATTTTCAAAGAACACATAGGGATGAAACCAAAACAATATAGCCGGTCTTAAATTGATTTGTTTTTGTAAAGTTTCAGCGCAAGAGCTTCCGGCATATTTTTTCTATCATTTGTACGTTTTCCGGCGATTTTTTGCAATATGCCTGCTGTTTCCATATAATTATTTATTTTCTTTATTGGCGAAAAACAGGGTAATTACGGCAAGGGCAGCACACGCAATCATCACATAACAGGTTGAATGTAATATATTTCCGACGCCTGCCAATGGCATTACCGCGCCGCCGACAAGAAAAGCGCCTGCTCCCAAAACAGCCGAAGCCGTCCCTTTGTATTTTTTTTCCAAATCAAGCGCAAGATTGGTCGAAATCGGGAATGTGGCGCCTGCAAAAAGCAAAGTCAGGAACAGCGAAACGCACAAAACAGCAGGCGGCAAATCCAAAACGAGCGTAGTTCCTGTTATCACAGAGAAAACGAACAGCAGGGCAACGGTACAGATCAGCGTTTTCTGCGGATTTTTGAAACGCACCGATGCCAGATTTCCGATTGTCAAAGCCACTGCATTGACGGCGAAAATAATGCCGTATGCCATTGGCGAGATGCCGTAATGTTCCTGAAAAATAAAGGGCGACGAGGCTATGTAAGCAAACATTATCGCCATCGAAAACGACAGCAGCGCAATGTAAAGCATTAGCGGTCTGTTGCGGAAAACAGGTACAAAGAACTTGAAAGAGGCATATACAGACACTTTTGCCCGCTTATGCACAGGCAACGATTCCTTTAAATAGAAACAGAAAAACAGCGTCAGTAAACCCAACAGACCAAGAAACAGAAAAATCCCTTTCCAGTCGGTAAACAGCAGCAATGCGCCGCCGGCGACAGGCGC
>JAIRZQ010000051.1 GCA_031267135.1 Prevotellaceae bacterium | reverse complement strand
GGACGGGTATTCGAAAACCGAAAAGAGTAGAAATTATTTAATTCTTAAAAATAAAAATATGACAAAAACAAAATTATTTGCTTTTTTAAGCATGATATTATTGAGTTTTGCCGTGTTGTCGTGCAGCAAAGGCGACGACGACGGCGGCGAGCCGGGAGGGCGGCAACGGCAATCCTCCCGCAGGCGATTTGAAGGCAGGGCAGGTTCAAATAAAAGGATATGCCGATGATTATAGTAAAAAAATATCCTTTTATGCCACTGCAAAAAAACTTACTATTGACTGGGGCGATGGCACGATAGACGATATTGTACCTAACGGCAATGGACGGGAATTTTCGCACGAGTACGAAAATGCAACAATCTTCCAAACCATATCCATAAATACCGAAGATTTAACCGAAATCAGATTTGTATATAATTACGGTGATATTTATGAATTAAGATTTGGCGCCTGCCCGAAATTAAAAGAGATTGGTGGATTAGCTAATGGTTATCTTAATAAACTTACCGTATTTGAGATAAACAGGGCGGAATCATTGGAACAGTTAAACATTTATGGAACCGATTTAGCAGAATTAAATTTAAACGGCTGTATAAATCTGAAAAGTTTAAATTGCTATTGGAATGATAAATTAACATCATTGGATGTAAGTGGATGTACAAAGTTGGAAATTTTAGATTGTTCCTATAATCGATTAACATCATTGGATGTAAGTAAATGTACAAATCTGAAAACGTTAGAGTGTTATGAAGAACGTCAATTATCATCATTAAATGCAAGTGGATGTACAAAGTTGGAAATTTTAGATTGTTCCTATAATCAATTAACATCATTGGATCTAAGTAAATGTACAAATCTGACAAGTTTATTTTGTTCCAATAATCAATTAAGCGCAACGGCATTAAATTCGCTGTTTACAGGTTTGCCCGTACGCACAGCGGCAGATTATGTGTGGATATATTGTGGTAATAATCCCGGCTCCGAGAGTTGCAATCCAAGTATTGCAGAAAATAAAGGGTGGAATGTTAGTAATAATTGGTAAAAATTTTAAAAATAAAGAAATTATGAGTACACCTACCGAAGACGAAAAACATAAAGAAGAGAAGAAAAAGAAAGAGGAAGAAGCAAAAGAGAAGAAAGAGAAAGAAGAAAAGGAAAAACAGAAAGAGGAAGAGGAGAAGAAAAAGAGAAAATTAAAAGAATACCAACAACGTCATGGAGAGTGGCGCGATATTGCAGTTAATCAATTATCAGCAGTAAATAACATTTTAATTACATTGGCAACAGGTCTTTTAGTTTTTTACACAAGCAAAGATAATACCGATCGAACAAATACAGAAAGCGATTGGCATATAATTGCATATATATCTTTGCTCATATCAATATTATATGGCATTGGCGTTCTTTTTAGCCGTTTGTATGATGCGAGATTATCACGACATTTAGCTCTGTGCAGAAAAAGATGTTGTAAGAAAAAAGATCAACTTCTGCCTGATAATGATGCTGACGATTCTTGTTGGATAAGCAGATTATGTAATTTTTTCAAAGTGGTTTTTTGTAAAATTCCAAAAATTTCCATGTCCGATATAGAGAAAAAAGACAACTGTATTATAAGAAAAAAATTTGAAGAAATACAAAAACAGTCAACGATGTTGGGAGTAACAACATGGATTTGGTTAAAGTGTCAAGTAGGTTTTTTCCTTATAGCAAGTATTATCATATATCTAATGTTAAATTAACAGTTCTCTCCGTACAGCGTAGCGTTTCGCAACAGCGCAGGCAGCAAAGCAAACTCAACCCAACCTAACAGGTTTCGAAAACCTGTTAGGTTTTTGTTTTTCAAAAGCCCGTCATTGCGAACGAAGCAAAGCAATCCATAAAGAGTTTTATCTGTAATTTTATAGATTGCTTCGGCGTTCCGCCTCGCAATGACGGTGAAACGGTTTTTTCCTTAACTTGATAACATTGGGCAGAGCCTGTGCCGAACAGAGGGTATCAAAATCAGCTCTCAAAGCATCGAGTTTGATTCTATGAGCATCAAAATCGGCTTTCAAAGCATCGAGTTTGACTCTTTGAGCATCGAAATCAGCTCTCAAAACATCGAGTTTGACTCTTTGAGCATCAAAATCAACTCTCAAAACATCGAGTTTGACTCTTTGAGCATCAAAATCGGCTCTCAAAGCATCGAGTTTGACTCTTTGAGCATCAAAATCAGCTCTCAAAGCATCGAATTTGACTCTTTGAGCATCGAAATTTACTTTCGTCGGAATGACGGTGTAAATCCGAGATTAATATCATTATATGCCCGCACGATTTGTTATAGAGCCAACAATTTCATTAATAAATCATGGCAGAGGATAATATTTTTTAATACTGCTTATGAATATATAAAACTTTTTATTATTTTTGCATTTGATTTTATAGAAAAAGTGGAATTTTAAAAGCAGGAGAAAATAACACACAGGTTCAATTAGTAGATGCAACTTTTGCCAATAAATAATTGAAGATAAAAAGCGATGTGATAACGATGAGGTGTTGTTAAAAGGGGGAATAGCTCTGTGTTAAAGTAGAATAACCGTTGCATTTGCTAATTGAACCTGTGTGTATTATATAAATTTCATTATATTTGCAACAGTTATTTATAATTGTATCGGATAATTATTTTGTAAGAGTGAATACTGCAAAAACAAATATTATGTTTGCGCTTTTGTTTGTGTTTGCGATAACTGCAAATGCGCAGGGCAATGCACATGCAAACGGAGCGCGTTCTACAGGAATGGGAAATGCAGGCATTGCAATCGCAGATGCATGGTCGACAGTCAACAATCAGGCGGCGCTCACATTGCTGAAAAATACGGAAATAGCTGCCTTTTATAAAAATAATTTCGGAATATCCGAACTTTCGTTGAGCGCTTTATCTGTTGCCGCTCCAACTAAAGCCGGCGTTTTTGGCGGCTCGATTGCACATTTCGGCTTTTCGGAATACAGCGAAAATAAAATTTCAATTACTTATGCAAAACGCCTGTGGAAAAGGGTTTCGTTGAGTGCGCAGCTATGTTACAATTCTTTTAATTTCACAAATGCCTATCAAAATGCAAATGCCATAACAGGAGAAATTGGCTTGCTTGCCGAATTGTCAGAGAACTTTTATGCCGGCGCTCATGTTTTCAATCCGACAAAGTCATCATTAGCGCTCGAAGCCAAAGAACAGCTTCCTGTTCGATACAAAATCGGAGCCGCATACAAGCCATTCTCATTGCTTTTGCTTTGCGCCGATTTGATTTACGACAGCAATAATGGTATTTCGTTTTGCGGAGGAACGGAATATTATATTGTTTCTCAGTTGTGCTTGCGTGCGGGAGTTTCTACAAATCCCGAACTGTTTACGCTTGGAGCAGGCTACATCTACAGGCAAATTGGTTTTGACATAGCTTACAGTTATCATAATGTGCTTGGAAATATAAGTTGTATAAGCGTTTCATATAAATTAAACAGAAAATGAAGCACCTTTTGCCTATACTGTTTTTGATTATGCTTTGCGTAAAAATCGATGCTCAGGAAGCAGACCCGATAAAGGTAATAATTGAACTGGTTGAAGAAGTTGCCGCATCAAACGAAGACGAAGATTCGGAAATTGATTTTGAACAGATATACGAGCATTTTGCCAATCTTCTGGATAATCCTGTAAATCTGAATACGGCTACGCGAGCCGATTTGGAGCAACTGTACATGCTTAGCGATTTTCAGATTTCCTCATTTATCGAATATAGAAAAAACAACGGGAAAATGTTGAGTAAATATGAACTTGCGCTTGTTCACGGATTTGGCGATGCGCTTGCCGAAAGCCTGTATCCTTTTGTTACTGCCGATTCCGATTACGAATATGTTGCAAGGTCGGATACTGCAAAATTTAAAGAGATGATTGGTCGTGGAAGGCATCAGATTATTGCAAGGACAAAACAGCTTCTCGAAAAACAGGCAGGATACAAAGACGATGCAACAACAAAATTTCAAGGCTCGCCTTTGTCGCTTTATGCGCGTTACACTTATCAGTATGCCGACAGGCTCAAATGGAACATCACTACAGAAAAAGATGCAGGCGAAAAATATATGGATTTCATTTCGGGATATGTTCAGTATGACTCGAAAAAGTTTTTGAAACGATTGATTGTCGGCGACTTTCAGGCGCAGTTTGGGCAGGGACTCGTGCTGTGGAATGGTTTTGCACTGAATAAGTCTGTCGGCGGAACAACCGTACGCAAGCGTGCGCGTGGCATTTACGGATATTCATCAACCGATGAAAACAAATATTTCAGAGGCGTGGCGGCAAATATGGAATTTCGCAAGTTTAATGTTTCGATGTTCGTATCGCATAAAAACAGAGATGCAACGATTGCCGACAGTACGGGCAGCATCTTCAAGACACTGCAAACAACCGGTTTGCATCGAACCGAAAGCGAAATTGACAGTAAAAATTCAGTCAGCGAAACGGCGCTTGGGGGAAATATAAATTATGAATATGAAAATCTGCGTGTCGGAATTTCGGGAATGTGGCATAAGTTTGGAGCTGATTATATTCGCGATTTGCAGCCATACAACATGTTCGAACTTAACAGGTCGTCGAATTTCAATTACGCGGCAAATGCTCAATGGATGTGGAAGCGAATGATTTTATTTGCTGAAACGGCTTTCGACTCAAACAGAAAAAACGCAAGCATAATCGGAGCAAATTTCAGTCTGGAGCAGAATATACAGATTTCATTACTCTACAGGAATTATGCCCGCGATTATCAATCGCCGTATGCGCAAAGTTTCAGCGATGGAACAAAAACCCAAAACGAAGAAGGTTTTTTTATTGCAACAACAGTCTCTCCTTCACGAAACATAACCTTTTCGGGATATTTCGACATATTCTCTTTCCCATGGCTGAAATACAGAATTAATGCGCCATCGCAGGGATATTCGTATGCTTTTAGGATTGATTATGCCCTATCGCATAAATTGAAAATGTATATTAACGTGAAGCAAAAAAACAATAAGGAAAATTATACTCCCGAAGATGCGCATATTGCCCAAACCGTTGATAAATCTAATTTTCATATAAATTATAACATTAATTACAGCCTGTTCGGCAAATTGATAATGCAAAACCGGATTGAATATGCTGCATTCAAGCGCGGCAACGAACAGCGCGAAAAAGGATTTATGATTTTTCAGGACATTGCGTATCATTTCACAGCATTTCCGCTCAACATTTCGATGCGATATGCATATTTCGATACCGACAGCTGGAATACGCGCGTATACGCTTACGAAAGCGATATGCTTTATGCGTATTCTGTTCCTGCATATTACATGAAAGGACAGCGACTGTACCTTAACCTGCGATACTCCATAACAAAACAAATCAATTTATGGTTGCGGGCATCTCAAACGCATTACAGCAACCGCGAATCAACAGGCAGCGGCACAAGTAGAATTGACGGCAACAAGCAAACCGAAATAAAAGCGCAAGTCATAATAAAACTGTAAATATTGACTGTTTTTGATTTCCGAGTAAATAAGTTCATCTGTGTGTGTACATGCATTAAAACTTTATTTTCTTAAAATCACCTTATCTAGCAGCGTTGTATAATTTCCCTAATCCGGCCTTATTTTCGATACATAGAAATAAGGTTAAATGTGGAAGGCTAATTGAGGCTACTAAGGTCATTATGTTAGAATAAAGTTTTTCCAAGCCTGTCAGGTCTAAAATATGCATGCGATTGTCATTGCGGGTCAAGCCCGCAATCTCATGCTGTATTGGAGATTCAGACTTTCGTCGAAATGGAGCTTTTGACACAGCCTCTTAATTCTTTGCTTCAGCGCAACCTCAACCTGACAGGTTTTGCAGTATCCACCATTCCTGCGGAACGAAACATTTTTTATTGTTTTAGCTCCGATTTCGGAGTTTGGAACTTAGAGTTTTCGGTTTACAGCCTGCTAACTGCCATTCTCGGCTTCGGCGAAGCCATTGTTTTATTCCCGGTTTTCATGCGGATATTTTTATCGGTAACAAAAAATTGTTCACACATTCGTATTCATAACCTCAGTTTTGCCGAAAAGAATTAAATTTGCGGAATATTTTAATTGCAGGGCATTTGAAGAAAGTATACGTACATATATTAAAATCGTTTTCGGGACCAATGGCGCTGGCGTTTTGCATAGTTGTTTTCATACTGCTTATGCAAATGCTGTGGCGCTACATAGATGACATTGTAGGCAAAGGCTTGGAAGCATCCGTAATAGCCGAATTCATGTTTTGGGCTACTTTGAATGTCATTCCGCTTGCGTTGCCGCTTTCGGTGCTTTTTGCATCAATAATGACTATGGGCAACCTTGGCGGAAACAACGAGCTTCTTGCTCTGAAATCGGCAGGACTGTCGCTTGTAAAGATTTTGCGACCGATGTTTTTCGTGGCTGCGCTCATAACGATGTTTGCGTTTTATGTTGCCGATAATGTGATGCCCTATGCAATGATGAAAATTTACAGCGTATTTTGGGACATACGAAACAAACGCCCCGATGCAAATATTATACCCGGCGTTTTTTGCGCAATAAACGATAACGTTATAAAAGTAGCGGCGAAAGATCCGAAAACAAATAAAATGACGGGCATACTGCTTTACCAGCATCCAGAAGGAAAAGGAAATATTGCTTTGATTGTTGCCGATTCGGGCTATATCAAAACCGAAAACGACAATATGATAGTTACGTTATACAACGGCGTTTCGTACGAAGATGCAACATCGGCAAATTTTTCCCAATACAATAATGCTTTTGCCTTTCAAAAGCGCATTTTCGACAAGCATACCCTGATCGTCGATTTAAGCGCAAACAAGATGCAGCGCACAGATGCCGAACTGTTCAAAGGTCGAACTACAACAATGCGCTCAACGGAACTTTCTCACATAGTAGATTCTGTTTCGGCAATTCAAAAAACAAAGGTCGATTATTTCTGGACGGAATACAGCCAGTCGCAATCGCTCGACAGCAGAGAGGAAATTGATACGGCAACCGTTCTCTTAAATAAAGACGAAATTAAAAACAAATCTCCGAACATACTTAACGCCGATTCGGCTTTCATGAAATTTTCGCGCGAGCAAAAAATCGAAACTCTGCGATATTCTTTGGAAAAATCAACATCAGCACATTCGACAATGTCGATGATTACTACGGATATTACGGCTAACGAACAAAGCATACGTTCAGCCCAAGTCGAATGGCATTATAAATTTACTCTGTCGATAGCCTGTTTCATTTTCTTTTTGATAGGCGCTCCGTTTGGCGCAATCATTCGCAAGGGCGGCTTGGGAATGCCGACTGTGGCTTCGCTGCTGATATTCATAGCATATTTTATATTATCAACCATTACAAAGAAAATGGCGATGCAGGGAGTTCTTCCCGTTGTATTTACAATGTGGTTTGCGGATGCATTATTCCTGCCGCTGGGGATATTTTTGATGAGAAAGGCAACTACCGATTCGGCTTTGTTTGACTCTGATAAATATGTTCAATTTTTCAGGCATCTGTTTAGAATAGATGATAAAAAAGGCTACCATCAGCCTGCTGTATTTAACAGTAAAAATGTGGATTTGGAAATGTTGCTGCAACTGTTGGTAAAATTCGATGCCGACACTGATAATCTTTTGTCGAAAGCAAAATTAACAAAACTTGAAACAGCGGAAATTGAAACTTATTACGATGAATACGATAAGCTGCTGTCAAAACTTTGGGGAATACAGAACGAAGGATTAAACGAAAAACTTAAGGAATATCCCGAAATAGAATTACGGATTTTCAAAACAGGGATTTCATACATGCGCAAAGCGGCAATCAGGCTTTTATCAAGAAAACTGGATAAAATAAAAGTAACAAACAATCATGTTGAATATATAGTTAAAAAAATAAAATGGTAACAAAATCAGCAAGGGACATCAGAATAATCTACATGGGAACGCCCGATTTTGCGGTTGCGCCATTGAAATTGCTTGTTGAAAACGGATATAATGTTGCTGCTGCTGTTACCGTTCCCGACAAGCCCGCCGGACGCGGACAGAAATTGCAGCAGTCGGCGGTGAAGATTTATGCGCAAACGGCAAATTTGCCTGTGTTACAGCCTCCGAAACTGAAAGATGAAGAATTTTTAAATGCGCTTCGCAGTTATAATGCCGAACTTTTTATTGTTGTTGCATTTCGCATGTTGCCCGAAATTGTCTGGCAAATTCCGCCGCTTGGAACGTTCAACCTTCATGCTTCGCTGCTGCCTCAATATCGCGGAGCTGCGCCAATAAACCATGCTATCATAAACGGTGAAACAGTTACGGGCGTTACAACATTTTTTATTAATAATGAAATTGATGCGGGGAAAATAATTTTGTCGGAAAAAGTTGAAATAAAACACAGCGACAATGCAGGAACACTACACGACAAACTGATGAAAGCCGGCGCAGACCTTGTATTGAAAACAGTAGATGCAGTCGCAGGCAAAAGTTTTGATTTTCAGCAACAGCCCGAAAGCGAAAATCTGAAACCGGCGCCGAAAATTTTTAAAGAACTGTGTAAAATCAACTGGACTCAAAAAACTGAAGAAATTTATAATTTTATACGCGGATTAAGCCCTTATCCTGCGGCTTGGTGCGAATTTACAAATGCGGACAGGCAAACCGTTTCTGCTAAAATTTATTCTGCCAACTGTGAAAATATCGACCACGATTTGCAGTTTGGAACAATACAATCGGATGGAAAAACATTTCTGAAAATAGCATGTAACGGAGGATTTATAAACATTCTCGACATTCACCTTGCAGGTAAAAAGCGTCTGTCTGTACGCGAATTTCTTTCAGGATTTCGTGATATTGAAGATTATTCGGTAAAATAACAGCATATACGCGGTGCGCTGCTTTATCTGTCTGTTGATTTGTTTTTATTTTATATTTTGTAATCAAAAGGAAAAAAATTGATTTAAAAAACATAAGACATCTACAGGCGCATGGCAAAAAACATACCCCCGGCAAATTTCCTGCCTGAAGGGTATGTTTTTGCAGCTATGCATGATGTTCTGCCTGTTTTTCACAACGGGTATATTCCCTGCTGCAATTTGCTATTTCCAGTATCTTGCCCGCTCGGCAAGTACGGTAATTTTCATCTTTTGCTTGCCGCGCTTTATCTCAAAGGTTACTTCATTATTATCACCCTTTCTATAATTTCTATTATAATCTATATTCAAATATCTAAATGAGGATTTGGATTTGGAGTAATAATACAAATCATTCAATTTTTTTGGTGCCGCCGTACCGCCTGTTTTTGTAACAATATCTCCCGCCTTAATTCCCGCTCTGTCTGCGGGGCTTCCTGCGGCTACAAAAGTAATTTTCTGTAAATTATTACTGTTGAATAACAATCCCGTAAACCAATACGTGTCCTTATTATTGGCTACCGAGCCCCTATCATACTCATAGTTATAATTTGTATAATAAAATCTCCCTGATTTTTTATACGGATAGCCGTAATCAATCAGTTCCCGGCAGGCTTTATTTGCAAAGTCGAGGTTGTTTTGCTCTTTGCCATATTCTTTTCCAAAATCGGCTCGCCAAATTACGGGCGCAACCTTGCTTTGCGTTTGGGCTGCATTTGCGTCTAAAAATGATAGCTGAACAAGATATAAATATTTGGTGTTAGTATATCCGCCGGATGTGTTGGATTCTATATACTGGCGCGATTCGTACCGTCGTGTCCACACATTGTATATCGTACGGTACCGTGTGGTAAGGTCTGTTTTCGGGGGAACGTAGTTTTCTTTTATCCCATCAAAAAAATTTATAAAAATCAGCATGTCGGGATTTTCCTTATCGCGCTTTAATCCCAGCGTTTCCAGATTACGCTGTACGCTGCCCGCAATTTCCTTTTCAAAAGCGGGATTTTCCTCGTTGCTATATTCAAAGTCGAAAGTCCGGAAATCCATGAAATCCGCTTCGGGGTCGGTATAAACAATTGTTTTTGCGTATTCATCCAGAAAATCGTTGTCTTCATGTATGGACCTAGATAGATTGGTAACAAGCTCCCGCTCCGACAGGCTGTTTTCGGGATAGGCAACAGGCGGCAGCATGGTAATTTTTACCGGTTCGCGCTGTCCCGGTCGACGAATTTCCATTGTTCGGATTACACTGGGCAGGGCGTTCATTGTGGAAGTTTCGGAGTCGTTTATCCGCAGTATCACGTCATGCTGCCGAAGCCCCGAGTGCCATGCAGGAAAATAAGGCATGATTTGGGTAACAACAAAATGCCCTTTTCCATATGAGGCAATATTATTTTTCCACTCAAACCCGTAGGTTTGGCTGCTTTGGGCATAGCCGCTCATTACCGCGCAAAGCATCATAATGGTAAAGATTTTTTTCATAATAATTTGTGTCGGTTATATACCATCGACGCGTCGGTTTTTAGTTAAAATTTATTTTTATTATTTTCCTACTCTGTTCAGGCTTTTCGGGTTTCGCCGTTTGTTTATTTGTTTTTTTCGTCATTGAATTGTGTAAACCTAACAGGTTTTAAAAACCCTGTTAGGTTTTGTACAGTCCTGAAAGGACGTAATTTTCATAACCGCAGGTCAATGACCTGCGGCAGTTAAGCGGCAAGGTAATGCTGCCTGCAAGGCAGGACTTTCGTATGTTCCGTTTATCCTGCCTTGCAGGCAGTGCCGGTCGTGATGAGCTTTCTCCGCAGGTCGTTGACCTGCGGTTATGAAGATGTTGCCTTGCAGGCAAGGTTTCGCCTCTGTAGCCCCGCACTGCGACTGTAAACCTAACAGGT
>JAIRZQ010000020.1 GCA_031267135.1 Prevotellaceae bacterium | reverse complement strand
ACGAATTTCAAATTCGTGAGGCATTGCAACAAACCTGCGATTTAATAAATGAGCGTGAAAATGTTTTTGAAAAAGCATTATTAGCGCTGATTCTGCTTTCTTACATTCAGGCATTTACGAATGGCAATAAACGTGTTGCACGCCTGACAGGCAACGCTATAATGTTGACAAACAAATACTGCCCGATTTCGTTCCGCACCGTAGATTCGGTAGATTATAAGAAGGCGATGTTGCTGTTTTATGAACAGAACAACATTCATTCCTTCAAACAGATATTCATAAATCAGTTTCAATTTGCCGTAGAAAACTACTTTTAAAACAGTGAAAATCAATAATTTATGTCAATCGCAGAGCATCTCATCTTCGCCCTAAAAACCCTGCCGCTCATCTTGCTTGCGTGGCTCGCAATCACCTCGCTCTACCGCGCGGTCAAGAGCAATACGGTAAAAATCGCGGCGTTTTTCGCATTGGCGTTTTACGGCGCGTATGCTTACAGCGGCGTGATAATAGCCGGAAACGGAAGTTGGATTGAACAGATTTTGGCTGCCATTCACGGCGCAACGCTTTTCTTTGTGCCAAAAAGAGATTTTTTTCCGGATGATTTCAACAACGACATTCATTTCTTTATTTTTCATTTCCTGTCGCTGCTCTATTTAGTATTAATCGGCTCTGCCATTTGGGGACGCAAATCCTTGAATCGAAGCGGATTGTGGCTTATTCCTGTCGGAAAAAGAAACGTTTTTTGGGGATTCAGCGAAGGCGGAATGTCGCTGGCAAAAAATATTATTGCTGATTCGGAACGTGCAATTTTCATTCTCCCCGACAAAAAAAAACAGACAATGCGCTGTTTGACCAACTCGACGAAATTCGCGCCACAGTTCTGTATCGCGATTGGGATAAAAAATCCTATCTCAACGGACATCGGCATTTTTTCCTGACCGAAGACGAACAGTTCAATATGAAAATGTCCGTCCAACTGCTCAACCAACTGAAAGATACCGACAAATGCGTTCATCTCTATATCCGCACAGAATCAAAACAGTTTTACGATTATTTAAACAAATATGATGCGAAAAATGTCGAAATTCATATTTTCAATCAATCCGATTTGACGGCACGGCTGTTTATAAAAGGGAACATCGCGGAACTGTATGTTGGTCTCGAACTGCTTAAATCGACGAAAAACAACTCGTTTCCACAACTGTATAATTGGGTGCGCGAGGCGAAAAACAGCAATGCCGAAGTGGATTATGTCATTCAAAAAAACGACCGTATTGTTCCGCTCGAAGTAAAAGCAGGCACAAAAGGCAGTATGCAGAGTTTACGTCTTTTTATGGACGAAAAGCAATTGGAATACGGTATCCGCACTTCGCTCGAAAATTTCGGGCAGTACGATAAAATTAAAGTTATTCCGTTATACGCAACAGGGAATATTTTGCAAAATTTATTTTAACTATATGGAATCTCAATACGAATACTACGCATTTATCAGTTACAAGCGCGAAGACGAAAAGTGGGCGAAGTGGCTGCAAAACAGGCTGGAAAATTACCGTTTGCCCGCCGTTATCCGAAACGAACTGCCGCGTCTGCCGAAACGCATACGACCGGTATTCCGCGACAAAACCGATTTGGGTGCAGGA
The DNA here is from genome assembly GCA_031267135.1 of Prevotellaceae bacterium. Taxonomy (GTDB): domain Bacteria; phylum Bacteroidota; class Bacteroidia; order Bacteroidales; family UBA932; genus JAIRKV01. Next base: position 3,227 of record JAIRZQ010000020.1, on the reverse strand, counting down.
CTGTTGACCGACAGTTTGCGCACCGAACTGTCAAAATCGCAATACCTGATTGTGATTTGTTCGCCGCTTTCGGCGCAGTCGAAATGGGTTGGCAAAGAAATTGCGGCGTTTGCCGATATGGGACGCGCCGACCGAATCATTCCCTTTGTCGTGCAGGGCGAGCCGAACAGCCAAAACCCGCAGCAGGAATGTTTTCATGCGGTTATGAAAGAAAAAGCCCCCGACGTGCTGGGTGTAAATGTAAATGAAATCGGTAAGCAGCAGGCGTTTGTGAAAGTAGTGGCAAAATTGCTTGATTTGCGTTTCGATGCGCTTTGGAACAGGTTTTTGCGCGAGCAGCGGAAGAATAACATTATCGCTGCCGTTCTTGGCTTGTTTTGCCTTGCCGGAATATTTTATGTTTGGGATTACAACCGGACAAAAACGGAATATTACGCCGATTACGTTGACCGGTGGGGAATACCGGAAGGCGTGATTCAACTGACAAAAGCGCAGGTAGCGAAGCGGCACGCGCATTATCGGTTTGAAAGGTCGAGGCGGAAATTGCGGCGGGTTGTGTACGCTAATTCGGCGGGATGGGCGGTAGAACACAGTTATACAGAACATATTAACAGACCTGCAATTCAGGAATTATTATATACAGACAAAAGATTAAGTATTACAGAATTAAAAAATTCAAAAGGAAAAACTGTTGCTACCTATTTTTGGGGTGGGAAAAATTATGACCGTATTGATATAAAAAAGAACAAGGAGGCAGAATCTGCAATGGCTCTGGCAACTTCATTTACATCTGTTTCCAGAAATTTGATTTCAGAAATAAGTCAAAATGTAAATAGGCCGAGTATTAAACGCTTTAAATTAGAACGAAATGAAAACGGTTATGTTATCCGAAAAGAATTTAAGCAACACAATGGAGACGACAGATATTCTGTTTGTGATGCTTATGGCATTTATGGGTTGGAATATGAACTTGACAGCGTTGGGCGGATAAATAATATATTTTACCTTGGATTTGATGGCATACGCTGTCCAAACAATATTGGTATAATTGAACGCAGATATGAGTATGACATTTATGGTAATATTTGTAAGGTAGAATATTATAACGACAGTATGCAACTAATATTAAATCCAAATTATTGGGCAGTAAATTTATCAATCTCAAATGAGGATGGAAATGTTATTGAATCTTATTTTTATGATTCGAACAACAGATTATTTTCAGGTAAGAGAGGCTATGCATCGCGGAAAGCAAAATATGATGACTGTGGCAATAAGATTGAGCAAGCTTTTTTTGAAAACGATGGTACTCCGGCAGTTGGAGATGGTTGTGCTAAATGGACAGCAAAATATGACAAATACGGAAATGAAATTGAAGCCTCCTGTTTTGGGATAGATGGCAAATTATCTCTATATAAAGGAGAATACGCAAAATTACTATCAAAATACGACGACCAAGGAAATAAAATAGAAGAGTCTTATTTTGATATTAATGATATGCCTTGTTTACACAAAGGGGGCTTTGCAAAATGGATTGCTACATACAACGAACGCGGGAATCGAATAGAACAATCTTATTATGGTCTTGATAATACGCCTTGCGTATGTAAAGACGGTTTTTCAAAGTGGATTGCTAAATATGATGAACAAGGGAATATGATTGACGTATCCTGTTTTGGAACAAACGGCAAGCCGTGTTTGGTCTATTACGGATTTTCCAGTTGGACAGCAAAATATAACGAACAAGGAAATAAAACGGAAACATCTTATTTTGGAATTGACGGTAAACCGTGTATAGGTCAAGATGGTTTTGCCAAATTCACAATAACATACGACGAGCGCGGAAACGAAATAGAATCGTCCTATTTTGATATTAGTGATATGCCTTGTTTACGCAAGGAAGGCCTTGCCAAATGGATAGCAAAGTACGATGAACAGAACAATCGAGTTGAGACGTCATTTTGGGGAACAGATGGAAAACCGTGCTTAATAAACAACAATGATTATGCAAAATGGACAGCAAAATATGATGAACATAGAAATCAAATTGAACAGATATATTACGGGATAGACGGACAGCCGTGTTTAACAAAATATGGAAATGCTAAATGGACAGCAAAATACGACAATAGGGGAAATAAGATAGAAACATCTTACTTTGGCATAGACGGCAAACCGTCTATTTGTAAAAAGGGTTATGCTAAATGGACAGCAAAATACGATGAACGGGGGAATACAATAGAAGTGTTGTTTTTTGATGCAAAAGAAAAAATAATTGATAAAAATTTCTGAATATGGCAAAAAAAGATACGAAACCAAAAGGGAATCATTCAAACAAAACACAACAAAATACACAAAATAATATAGCATATATTGGTGCACTTATTGGTATTGTCGCTATGCTTATCAGTATTTATACACCCTTGCCGCTATACATAAAAGTCAGTATTACTGTGTGTTGTATCCCATTTATTTGGTATGTAATCAATCTTTTGATTAAGTCATTAAATATTATGCCCAAACAATGGATTCTGGCACGTCGAAAAGCCATAATCACAACATTTTGCGGTATAGGAGTTGTTATATTATTGTTTTTATTTATACAACATTTAATAAGAGATCCTTTTGAAATATTTAGTGCCGATATGAATAAGACAGAAACATTGGCTGATATGAGTGTATTTGAAAAAAAACACAAAAGAACCCTTGCAAAACTTGTTAAGCAACGTCCCAAAGAGCATACACAACAAAAAGAAATCAAAAATAAGGCGTTAGATTTATTATTACAAGTAACAGTGAGGAGATGTGTTTTAGCAATATTAGACACACAGCGAAATGAAAACAAAATATTCAGCCATAATACAATCAATAAAATTTATAACGATTGTTTACTCGCTTGTAGACAAGCAAATATTGTTAAGTATTATGACGAAAAGAATCAGGATAAATTTAACAAATCAGTCATTGATAAAATTCAAAGAATTATTAATGAAGAATTTGGAAAAGAAATAATTAAAGATTAATAAAAAAATAAATGAATTGATGACTGAAATTTTCGGCTCAATAAAAAATATTTTTCGGCTCAATTTCATTTGTTTTTGAAAAATATTTTGTAATTTTGTGAGCCAAATAATTATAAGAATATGGAAGTTCAAAATTTAATATTATCGTATCTGCAAAATGCAAAACAAGGTTTTTCCTCAAAAGAAATCTTTGAAAATCTGAAT
>JAIRZQ010000171.1 GCA_031267135.1 Prevotellaceae bacterium | reverse complement strand
TGCACTTGTTCAAAAATCTTACCTCTTCTGGTTGTAAATGAAGAATATAGTGCTGAAGGTAGTTTCCAGTATAAGCAATCACCATGACTCTTGATCCATCATTTTGCTGCCTCAAATTTTTTTTCTGGAGCATTATTTACTGTAAAGGCTACTTAAACAGTTGAAAGTTAAAACAGCTGGTTTGAAGTGTTTGGTTTGATGAGTGATGAACACTATTGAACAGTTGCAGCCATTTTATATGGAGATAAATCATAAACATACCTACTTGCCCATGTTTTGTGTTGGCTGGTTTGAAGTGTTTGGTTTTATGAGTGATGAACTGAACACTAATGAACAACTGCAGCCATTTTATATGGAGATAAATGATAAACATACCTACTTGCCCATATTCTGTTTGAAAATGTGAGGTTACATCAAATGAACTTTCTATAGCTGGAATCTGCGATAGTGGAAAGCTGCACTGAGATGTATCACTAAACTGCATAATAACCAAGTAGAATATGTATTTTTTATCTCCTACATATAGATTGAAGAGTCTGAAGAATAGTGTAATGTAACATGTTGTTGTTATAGTAAAAAAAAAAAAGTAAGAAAAGGTAAAGCTGTCTCCGTAACAGGCCTTGGAGGCCAATGTGTTTGTGAGATGTTAAGGGTCCCACACTGTCTAGACAATCGGCTCACAGTGGACGTCGAGATACTGGCTACTTGTAGCAGTACTTACAGTCCAGTTCGTACCTCACAGGAAGCACACTCTGTCTCCATAAAGTAAAGCTATCCCCGTAACAGACCTTGGAGGCCTCCAAGGTCTGTTTCAGCGATAGCTTTAATTTTTACTTCTTTTGCTTTATTGTCAGTCGGTAGGACTCCTCGGACAGTTCAGCTCTATCGCATGGCTACCACCTACACATCATCACAAAAACACACAAGAAATGCAAACAGGCATCCACACTTTGAGTGGGATCGAACCCACGATTTCAGTGATTATGCAACAGGAGTCGTTTCGTACCATTGACCGCGATACCACTGTGATAGACAACTTCAGTTTTTCTTCTAAGCAATTTCATTCTTTGTTGCATTTGTATTTGTCCTCACAAGTACTGTCTTTCTTTGGAACCCGACAGCAATCCCGTGCTAGTTATATCCAATTTACTTTTGACTTGAGTCAGCCTTTATCTAGCATTTATTTATGTCTTCTTCCTTTGATAGAAATCAGGACAACAGTCGCGTCAGGCTGATTGGTCGTACAATTCCGTAAGTGGTTCTGTTCTCTCGCAATTGAAATCGGCAGCAAATGCTTACAAAATTCTGTCTGCCTCTCTCTCTCTCTCTGTATGTACATGTGTGTGTGTGTGTGTGTGTGTGTGTGTGTGTGTGTGTGTGTGTGTGTGTGTGTGTTTTTAACAAAATATCTGAAACCGCCAAATATCCGGCGGCTTTTTTCATATTGTTTCTGTTATTTTCACATTCCTTTTTCATCCTTTCTTTTCTACAAAATCGAATGCAAATGTAATAAAAAGTTTTATATATTAACAAACATTATTAAAAAATATTATCTCTTTCCATGATTTATCAGTTAAATTTTTAGGTTACTGTGAAAATTAAATCTTCAAACTGTTAAATATTTTCTCCCTATTTGCCTAAACACTCAAAGACCATTTGACCGGATGACTGCCAAAGATGCTTTGACCGAACGGTCAAAAACAGTTTTGAAGTTTAGTAATTCAAAGATTCAATCAATTGTCAATGATGAATAACAAAACCGTCAATCATAATCAAATTCTTTCGGGACTATAATCTCTATGCGTGTGCCAAGCGAACGGTTATCGCTGTCGTGCAGGTCGATAATGCGCTGTGTGATTTTCTTATCGTTCATCTGATTGTACAGCTGTATCTGCTGCGACAGGATGTTCAGTCCCTGACGGTTGCCCTGTGTTTGCAGGAGTTTTGCCTCTTCGCGTCCTATTCCGTTATCTTCTATTATAATAATAATTTCGCCGGTATTGTGCAGCGACAATATACGCACGCTCAAAAGCCCTTTGTCTTTTTTGGCGCGCAGTCCGTGTTTGATTGCGTTTTCGCAGTGCGTATGCAAAATCATGTTAGGCATCATTATGTTCCTGTCAACATCGTTATCAATTTCGATATTAAACTCAAAGTTATCGCCGAAGCGCATTTTTTCGAGGTTCAGATACAGTTCAATATATTGTAATTCCTGTTCGAGAGTGCGCGCATGACGGTCAACATCGTTGAGCGTGATACTGGTGAACGATGAATACATTGAAAGATAACGGTTGGCTTCTTCCTTTGAAAAATTCATGATGTAATACTCGATTCCGGCAAGCACATTGGCGTTGAAATGAGGAATGGAACGTAAACGTATCGACTGTATCTGTAAATTGTTTAACTGTTTTTGCCGTTCGAGAGCGGCTATTTTTTTTCTGTTCTTTTCATTCATATAACTGTACAGAATAAATCCTGTTATCAATATAAACAGCAAAATGCATAATGTGTAAAACCACAGGGTTTGCCAAAATGCGGGTAAAATGGTAAATGCCTTTGTAATGACAACCGTTTCCGAATCGGGAGAGCCTGTATCTGCAACGACCTGAAATTCATAATTGCCCGGCGAAAGATTGTTGAACGTAACATCCCGTGCGGCTGCCGGCTGCGACCATTCATCCTGAAAGCCAATAAGGCGGTAGCGATAGCACACGCTGTGAGGGTCGGAATAGCAAAGCCCTATGTACGAAAAATGAAAGTTGCGCTGACTGTGTTTCAGCGAAGCGTCATCCTGCAATTCCATCATATCGACATTGTTTGACGAATATTGCGCCGATGTGATATAAAGCAGTGGCTTCACGCTGCGCCGTATTAGTTTCGACGGGTTAAACTTTAATACGTTAGGGCTTTGCGTTCCCATCCATATATTGCCATCGTAATCCTCGTGCATGGTATTCCAGCTTGGCTCGCCTGCCGAATATCCGTTGCTGTAGTCGAAAGTTAAAACGCGCTTTGACTTTGTATTTATTATGCGTATTCCCGTATTGTCGGATATGACAAGCATGCCGTTTTGCGTATGGCATATATTTCCGATTATCGTATTCGGAAATTCCATAAACAGCCGTAAAGTATCGCCGTCGGTGTGATAAATACGGCTTTCGCACGAAAACCAGATTCGTCCCGACCGGTCTTTATCCGATGCTTCGGCATTCATCATGCTGTCGCTGAAAAAACAGGCGGTATCCGTTGCGCTTACCCGGCAGATGCCGTCGTGTCCGCCAATCCACAGTTGGTTTTTGCTGTCGGCTTGCACGGTGTAGATTGTAGAGCGGCGAATATCTACGTGCGATATTTCGCGCTTTTTGCGACCATCGCTGTCAAGTATGAAAAGTTTGCCCCAGCCGCCCATTACAAATTCGTGTTCGCCTATTCGGCACGATGCCACGTGATACTGTTCGGGCGGGATGTTCAGCCAGCGGAATTTTCCATCCTTATACTTGAGAATGTCCGAAAAAGTCGTAAAATAAAACGCATCGTCTATTTTGATTGACTGATAAGAGAATCCTGTCGGCGATAGAGGATGTTTGGGATAATGCAGTTCTTCGTGTCCGGCGTTTTCGAAACGTATAAGTTTGCCGTTGCCTGTGGCGATAAAAACTTTATCCTTTTCAATCGGGACAACAGAGTAAACAATATCGGCGTTTTGAGCGTTTACACTGTAAGTGAGAAAGTCGAGCTTGAAGAAATTGTAAATTCCCTGCCGCGATGTAAACCACAGGTTGCCCTCGCGGTCTAACATCAGCGAGCGCGGAATGTTTATGTTGTCAATAACGGTTTCAAACCGGTCGTTACTGTAACGGCGCACGCTTTTGTCATCGCGCACAATCAGATTGTCGTCGGCATCGACGATTACATACATGTCTTCGTCGCTGTTGATGGCAGGGCGATTAACAGCGTGCTTAAAACTGTATTTTGCTTCTATTTTCGATTTGTCGATTTTCCATACGCCATCATAGCCTACTGCCAGCAGTTCGTTTTTTGTTCTCACAAATCGGCATGCATAAACATCGTCAAACACCGCTTTTGTGTCGCCATCAATGCCTGTTACGTATATTTTACCGTCGGCAGTGGGAATGTATAACAGTTGCGCGGGAATATCGTAGTACATGCTTTGCCCGTAGTCCATTTCTTCCATCAGCGGATGCGAGAACACTTCTGCAATCGTATCGCCCTGCAAGCGAAAAAGCGCATGTTTTTGAGTGTCGCGCTTCATGTATATGCTGTAGCCGCGCGGAAGTCCCGGCGATTTGCTGACTTCGTAATTCAGATTGCGATTGCGGAAGGTCATGCGCAGTTGATCGTTTTCGACATTGAGTATGTAGATAAAGTAATAGCCGTAGATGACTATCTCGCCATGTTCGTTTTCTTCAATTTTGTTGATGGGAAGCGACTTGTCTGTCATATATTTTTTGAATGTGTGTCCGTCGAAGCATACGCAGCCATGCTCGGTGCCGAACCACATAAAGCCGCGTGAATCCTGAAACATACATTCTACTATTTCGGTTGGCAGTCCATCGGCAATGCCGTAGCGTCGGTAATTGTATTCGGACGTAATAAGCGGTTGAGCCATCATCGATGCCCAACTAAAAAACAGTATAACAGTAAATTTTAATTTCATTGTCAAAAGTATGAAAAATATTTATATTCAGTATTGTGTATTGCGCATCAAACATTCTGTATTTTCTTGTTGCTTATTTTCAATAGAACCTGGCAAGTTTTTTAAACCTGTCAGGTTTTATACAGTCCTTACGGAGAGTTATCAAATATTTACGAAATTACTAACTCATGTTACGCAGGACAAACGGAGCGTACGAAAGTCATGCCTTTCAGGCAGTATGATATTGCAGTTTCCCTGCCGATGGTCGATGACCATCGGTTATGAAAATTACGTCCTTTCAGGGCAATGCAACTTTGACTGTCATGCATAATATGAGTTATTAATTGTCAATTAATATGATTTGCGTGTAAACCCGTAATGTGAAAGAACATTTTTCATTTCTGAATGGAATGCCTTATTACATTTATACGGCGGGCGCATGGCTTTCACATGAGTTTTATCCTTATTGTTTTGTGAATTACACGCGCTCGCCGTATTGCAGTTAATCTTCGACTGTTTCCTTATGATGTCCCGAGAATGCTTTATTGTCGGGCGTTGTTACATTGAAACTGATTTCGAAGGTATCTCCGTTTTTGGATACCGTAGCCGAACCCGACTTCAGGCTGCCTTCACTTTCCGAACCGTCATCGCCTATTTTGTAAAAGAAAGCATCCATAGTGCCTGCCGCATGCGAAGTGCTGTAGGCGTAGGTTTTGGAACCTTCGGGAAATGTGGAATTACTGAATAAAACATCAACTTCTACAAAATTTCCTTCTTCGAGCATTAGACGTATTCCATAACTGTACGTGCCGTTTTCGTAAAAATCTTCATAATCGGCTAATCCCGCACTGACAACGGCATAATCCTTACCGTTGTATTTAACATAATTTTTAGACTTATCAACTCCGCCACTGTTGTCATCGTCTTTGCTGCACGCCGTGCAGACTAATGCAGCCACTGCTGCAATCATTAAATAATTTAATACTTTTTCCATTTTTTTATTATATAAATTGTTTCATGTAAAAAAGGCAACAACAGCAGATTATAATTTATAATAAACTTTTATGAAAAAAACTCTATTTTTGTTTGTCGATGTCATTGCCTTTTGTTTTTTTATATGTTATTTCGGTATTTTTATCTGTATGTCTGTTGATTAAATTTCAATTTTCAAATTTTATAACGGTACATATTTTTATTTACAGGTAAATGCTGATTCCCGCGCCAATGCCGAAATCCACGTTTGAGCCTTTCGAGAAAGGCAAAGTAAGCAACATTAAAGGTTCAACGGAAATGTATTTGTTGATAAAAAATGCATATCCGCCGTTGAATCTTACGCCAAATACAGGATCGCCGCTGCCAACAGTTACATTAAACATTCCTGTTGCAAACAGTCCGCCTCGCTGATTAGTCAGAAAGTAATAACGCACGCCTGCGCCAATATCGAATGTAGTGGTAGTGGACGAACCTCCGCCTATCGCTTCTCCCCAGTCTCCAACGGCTGTCGATTCGGTCGAAACCACATTAAGACCGAGAGTGCCGCCGATTAGAAATTTGTCGGCAATAAAATAACCGCCGGTGCCTGCAATCTCCATGCTAACGCCGTTGGTAAACCTTATTCCAACATTTGTTGCATCGGTTTCTATTAAGATATTCCCTTTTTGTAACTGCTCGGGAACCTGAGCAAAGGCTGTGCAGGCAAGACATGCAGCAACCATAGTAATCATTAATTTTTTCATTGTGTGAATTTTTAATTTGTTTGTAATAAAATTTTGTAATTTAATTTTGAATTAAGCATAATTTAGAAAGTCCATCCTACACTGACTTGAATAACGTTGTGCTTGTTGCCTTTGACCTTGTAATCGCCGCTTCCGCTCGATCCGTCGGTTAACCCGAAATTGTAACGCGCTCCAACAGTAAGATGTTCCATAAACATGTATTGCACGCCGAGAACTGCCGCAATATCAAGAGTGTTGATTTTTTCAGGCTTCAGCATGTCGTCCAGTTTGGAACCCGAAGCGTTTGAGCCATCGCTCCATGTAACTTTACGGCTGATATTGAATCCAATCTGACTGCCGGCAAAAACGCTGAACTCCGGCACAGTCGGTATAAACCTGAATTCTGCAAGCAGGGGGATGTTGATAAAACCCATACGAACTTCGGGCTTACCTGACATTTCGTCCGTCTTGTTTGCGCCCTGTGCCGAAAATAATAACTCTCCTTGAAGTCCAAGCACTTCGCTGATTGAATAGTTCACATAACCGCCAACATGAAATCCGATCATCATGTCAGAGTCTTTCTCCTTTTCTCCGCTGTAGCTTGCAGCCGACATGCTCGCGACATTCATACCGGCTTTAGCTCCGAATTTCAAATTTTGCGCATTTGCGTCAAGCGTCATTATTAACGCTGTTAGAATAAAAATAATTTTTTTCATAATAAGATAACATTTTGTCGATGCAAAGGTATAGTGAGCCGATTTTAAATGCATCATAAAAAAGGCGCTTTTTTACGAACCTGACTTCGCGCTACACGAACAACACTTTTTTATACACGAACAGAGACATGAAGTGTTAAAAAACAGTTGGAAATCGAAAATTTTAAAAGAATATGCTTCCTGTTGAATACGCAGTATGCCCAAAATTAACAGAACCAAACGAAATGAAAAAAACAAATATAAATAGTTGCTCCTTAAAAAGGTCATAAAACATTAATAAATAATGATGAATGAAAATCAGAGGAAAAATTGCAGGGTTTTAATCAATACAGACATAAAATCTTGCAAAATAAATAATGTTTTTCTTTTTCTGTTAATTTGCCTTGACGCAAAAGTAACCCAAAAGTCAAGGCTTATACTTCCCGGCGACCCGCTAACGGCTCAACGGTTAACGGAATTAATGTCTCGCTTCACTTGACGGAATTCCGCTTTAACACCGTTTTCGCCGAGCGGGTTCCCCGCCTGCGACGTCTATGCCGTTTTTATTTGCCAATCAACTTTTGTTCTTGCGTACAGGTAAATTTTTCTGTAGTGTCTTAAATTATCAGAAATCATTATTTCCGAAAACTCCTGTTTTATAATAATATCTTTCAATATACATTCCTATAACGTTATCGTGAATCTGTTCATTCTTTGAAAAACAAATT
>JAIRZQ010000132.1 GCA_031267135.1 Prevotellaceae bacterium | reverse complement strand
ATTGGTTTATTTTTTTAGCTCGATAACGCAAAATTAACCAAAAAAGGGCTGATTTCTAAAAGATAGAAATCAGCCCTGATTTTGTGCCCTCAAAAAAGTTTTAGCGGACAGTAATAATAAAGAAACAGTAAAAAATCATATTGTAAAGTGCAGCAAGAAAAATGTATTTTTGAAACAGTTGAAAAATAAATATGTCGGGTTGATAGAAACCAATAAAGAGAGTTGTTTAGGATACATGAAAAATATGAATGATTTGCGTTATCAATGTGAAAATCCAACCAGATATGATTACGAAAAAGAGGTATTTACAGATATGCATAAATATGTTTTAGGAAATGAAAAAGTTTCGCAATGTAATATTTTAAACGTTTCTGAATTAAAACACACAGTAAATCAACCGCAACAGAAAGTAAATACTCCTAAGAATGATAAAATAAAAATCGGCGAATATGGAGGCGCTGATGTAATGAAGTATGTAAGTAATCCCAATAAAATTTTCGTTTCCGCTTTAAATAAGGAATTTGATTTACAGCAACAACCGCGAGTAACGAATGAAGCCATTCATTCGGAAGGCAGTATTCAGGATAGACTTAAAACTGTTCGATATTACATACTTAATGATAAGGAAATGGATAATAAGGAAAAGGAATGTATCGGTTGGGTTAACGATATTAACCAAACAGTTGGATTACAAGAAAATAGAAAAACTAACTTTTATTCCAATGAAGGTATAATTAAAGGCTTTAATTTATTTGGATCCATATATATTGGTTCAAATAACCCAACAGATGCTGATGGAAACTCTAATTTTGATTTACCTGCTCAAGATCCAATCGATGAAGCAGCAAAACAACATGATAATTGCTACGATATGAAAGGTGCAAAATGATCTCTCAGTGCATTTTTCAATACCGGAATTATAGTTTGTGATGAAAATCTGGTTACTGCTTGTGCATTTTATATTCCTGAAAATTACACTGCGACACAATCATTAAAAAATCTTATTAACTCTCTGATAAAATGGACTTATGACGCTGACTTGCAAACCAGAGCAACATTGGTAATTTCTGCATTTTCGGATTTATTTTTATTCAAAACAGGAATAAAAATAGCAAATGACATAATAACCGACTACGGCGAGCGCGAAGTAAAAAAATACGATCTATTGCACGAATAAAAAAATAAGAATCCAAACAGTTCGTAGTCTGCCAAGCAAATCGTCATATAAGATGCTACGCCTCTTTTATATAAATCCTTGTAAAAAACTTCAATAAATAGATAATTATAATATTGATTTTTAATGATATACGTTTTTACTTATTGAAAATTTTTATTGGACTTTATATAATTTCCACTTCCGGCGATCAATACGAAGCGAAAGCAGTGTATTATTTCGCAGGAACTTATACATTTACCAATATTACCGATAATCACAGCATTTCTGTAACATTCAAGCCAATACAATACACAATCACTGTTTCGGCAGGAGCAAACGGAACGATAACGCCTGCAACAAATCAGACAGTTGCCTGCGGCGACAGCCAAACGTTTACTTTCACGTCAAATGCATACTACGAAACAGATGAAGTTTTGATTGACGGAGTCCACAATGCAGCGGCAGTTTCGGCAGGAGCATATACCTTCACAAACGTTACCGATAATCACAGCATAGAGGTAAGTTTTAAATTATTCTGTATTCAAAATCTTGTAGTGCAGGTGTGGGGAGATGTGCTGTCGGTTATCAATAATCCTGCAAATAACGGCGGTTACACTTTTATTTCGTATCAGTGGCAGGAAAATGGCATGGGTATACTGGGCGAAACAGGCGGAAATCTTTATCTGGCAAACAATCCGCATATATATACTTCATCGTTTTCGGTGCGGCTCACAACTGCCGACGGCATACATATTCTGTCGTGTCCGGTAACTGTTAACCAAAACGTTACGGCAAAATTGCGGGCATATCCCAATCCAACGCGGGATTTGCTTAGAATAGAAAGCGGCAGCATAAAAAGCGGCGATATGATAGAAATATATAATATCACAGGGTATTTGGTTAGAAAATTCGTTGCCAATACAGGCGGAGCAACAATAAGCGTATCTGTATTGCCTGCAGGAACTTATATTCTGAAAATTAATAAACAAACAACAAAATTTATAAAAGTAGATTAAAGAGTATAAAAATTTGATAATAAATGAATTTAGAAATTAATTTAACACATAACCATTAATATTTATATGATGAAAAAGATATTATTAATAACAGGAATCTTTATGAATATCTGCGTTTTGCAAGCGCAGATTGAAAATGAGTTCATAATAAGCGCAAGCGGCGGAATATCAGCGCTACACTATAAATCAGAAGTTGCCAATGCAAGTACAGGCTTTGGCGGCTCATTCGGCGCAGGCTACGTTTATTTTTTCAATGACCGGTGGGGAATTTCAACAGGAATAGAAGCTGCATTGTACAGAGCAGATGCACAATCCGACAATTTGCACGTGGAATATCCCATAGCAACGCCTGCGGGCTTGCAGGGCAACTTTTTTCTTCGAGCCAATTATGAAAGATTTAAAGAAACGCACAGCACGATATTGCTGCAAATTCCTGTAATGCTGCAATTTCAAGTGCCGGTGACAAAAAAATTCGGTTATTCAGATACTGATTTATTTTATGTTGCAGCAGGGTTTAAACTTGCATTTCCTGTCTCGGCAAAATATAATCAATCAAGTACATCGGTTACAACATCAGGCTATTCAGATTATACGGAGCAGACCTACGAGCGTATGCCGAATCACGGTTTTACTGCGTACGAGTCGGTAAAATCGTCAGGCAGTTTGGATTTTGGTTTAGCGTATATGCTTGCATTTGAATGTGGTATGAAATGGCACACATCAGGCAAAAACTTTTTATATACAGGCATTTATTCCGACTACGGGCTAAACAATATTAACAAAGAAGATGCACATGAATTACTGGTTTACACTGCGTCTGCGCCTTCGGAGTATAGATACAACAGTTTTTTACAATCGCAATCAGGAAATCAACCGCTTGTCGATAAAGTGTCGCTGTTTGCAATTGGGATAAAACTGAAATGGAGTTTCTGAAGTAACGTCATTGCGAGGGTGTAGCCCGAAGCAATCCGGTTTTTCCGTTCAGCGCAGGCAGAGCCAAGCTCCGCTTTGCAGCAAGTCGGGAGACTTGCTGCTCTGTTTGATATAGCGGGACGCTACGCCGAACGGAAAAATTTTACTGTTTGAAATTGGTTGTTGTGCTGCTGCAAGTTTTGCAGGTAAAAACACAACAAGCCGCATTTCTATAAAAACCAAACGAGTCAGAACCTCGTCCGAACAGAAGTATAAATTAATCTGTATGCTTATAATTATTTTGCAGTATTTATACTTTCTATTGCAACGAGCCTGTCCCACCTGTCGTGTATTCCTTTATAATAAACGTTGACAGTGTATTCGTTTTCGGTTTGTGCAAAACTTTCGTCAAAAAAGTCGGAAAGGAAGTTCATTTTATTATCAACGGCGACGTATTTGTAATTATAATAACCCTGTTTCAGCAGCAATGTTGTTTCGTATGCCCGCCGGCTCTCGTTGTATTCCATGCGACATTCGGACTTTAATCCCCAGTCGCTCAATGCTCCGTACACATAAATTGTTATATCAGATTGAGGATTTATATCTTCTATTGTAAAGTAAACATTTACATAGTCGGCTTCAAGATTTTTGTCGCTGCTGTTTTTAACCATGCGGTCGGCTTCGATATAGTATTTACCGTTTATGTCGCGTTTATACTGATATGTTTCTTTGTCGGTAGGTCGGTCTATATTGAGCAAAACGTGATATTCTCTGTTCTGATTTACGATTTTGCTTACTCCTTCGGCGTTATAGGCGAGACTGCGCGTATCGAACAGGCGATATTCGTTTTCGCCCTTGAATATGTTTTTTGTTGCATTTGAATAGTCAATGATTAAACTGTTTTGAAACGAAACATCAGGCAACGCCTGTGCCGGCACGCGCTGTGAATTTTGTTCTATACGCAGTTTAAGTTCGCTGTACGGGTTTTGCACAGGCAAACTTCCGCGATTAACCGAAAATTCGAGTTGCTGTTTTCCATCGTTTCCGTAGTTCACAATGTGCCTATATTTCAGTGTCAGCGCAACTTTATTTTCAAAAATCTTGAATCCCTTTTGAAATACTTCTCTGTTGTCGTACCTGTTATAAACTTTGAGCAAATAATTTCCCGATGCTGTAATTTGTATGTCTTCGTTTGGAATTGTGAAATTATAATTTTTATAAAATACGGTTGTATTTATCGCCGAATTAAATCTGAACAGATTGTTTTCGGCAAATCCTGTCATATAATCGCCAACAAACAGATTGTCTTCTTCCCAGTCGGCATTACAATGTTTGACAACATAATAAAAATCGCGCGGATTTTCCGACAAATCGTCAAACATAAATGTAATTGTTTCATTGCTATTGAGTTCCATATATGGCTCTGACATTTCGTTTCCTGTTTTGTAAGCCATTACTGTTCGAATATCGCGATCAAAACAAAAATCTCTGAACCCGAATTTTTTGTTCAGTTCGATTTCGTTTTGCGCTGATAAATTCGTCCAAAACAGTATAAATGTTATTATTGATGTTATTTTTTTATATATCATGCAAAAATTTTCGGCTAAATTAATACTTTTTTTTAAATTAAGAAACTGTTTTGAATTTATCAATAAATTCTGTTAGGCATTATATAAATTACATTAAATATTTACACAAATATAATTTTTAATACAGTGATACTCAATAAATTGTAAATTGCATTTGTGTAACTTCCTTTGCAAAACTATATAATTTTATCATTGCCAAGTGTATCATCACCTCTGTTGTATCCTCGTTAAATTCATAATCAATACCAAGTCTTCTATAGTTATCGAACCACACTAAGGTTCTTTCCACAATCCAACGCTTGGGTAAAATCTGAAATTTAGATGTACTGTCTTTTCGTAAAACGACTTTCAATATCCATTCCAAAGAAGATTTTACTTTGTCGATGAATTCTCCACGATATGCGCCATCGGCGATAAC
>JAIRZQ010000162.1 GCA_031267135.1 Prevotellaceae bacterium | reverse complement strand
TTGAAAACCAAGCAGCAAAATGATGATTTTTTTATAGAAATGTGTAGAAAAACATATATAACCGCGTAAACTATATTGGTTTGTTAAGCAGCAAGCCCTCAAAAAGAGGGCTTTGCTTTTTTACCATCTATCCAAATATCTCAAAGGCACTAATTCTACTTCGGTGAGTTTTCCGGGAACGTAATTATTAATTTTATTCACGTAAAAGCAACAACCGTACTTATTCAAGTACACGGGTATGGAATGGTTGAAGTCCTTTAAGTCCAAAGGTGTAAGATAAAGTTTTTCTACCATCAGCCGGCAGCGGTCGAGCAAGCCTCCAGCAACAGTATCATACTCGCTTATGAATACTTCCATGCCTACGGGCATAAAAACTGCCGTCCACACTGTTGACAGTGTGCCTTCGATTCCGTCCGGCGCTCTGAACGTCCACTGTCTGCCTGTGGTTCTGTCAAGAAACAGCAGGCGGAGGTTCACATCGGGTCGTCCGTCTCCCGCGTCTATTATTGCCATTGGAGTTTCGTTAAAGGAAGTTTCCTGAGTAGCTGCGGCGGGGATTTCAAACAGGGTTTTTTCTTTGTCGAGCGTGCCGTCATCAATAAGGAATGTTCCCTTTGATGTTATCTTCAAGTCGCCTGCATCTTTGCCCACTGCGCTTTCTTCCTTATACTGTATTACGTTTTTTTGAGCATAAGTGTTCCATCGGAACTGTGTTTTATGCTCGCGGTTGTCGAGCTTGTCGCTCCAGTCCTTTATGGTACCCGCAGCAACGCCCGCTTCCAATCCCGCCTTTTTGTTTTCGTAAAGCCTGTCGAACCCCCAAAATTTCAATACCTTGTTTTTTTCATCAACTTCGGGAATCAGGCACCACAGGCGCGCAAGCATCGAAAACAGCTCATCGCACTTAATATCGGGCATGTTGGTACCGGTATTCATCTGGCTGCCGAATGGCGCAGAACCGTCCAAGATTGCGCCTGCACATTCCATTTCTGCTGTAAGTCTAACACGTGTCCCTATGGTACCAACTTCTAGTTGAAAAACGTCGCCTGTATCCAAATCTTTTTCATAAAAAAATTCAAATGTCCCTGTTTCGTTTTGAAGTATTTCACCAGTTTGGTAACTATTATATATATATACGACCGTGTGGTTATTGTAAGTTACATTTATATTAACACGAAATACATACCTGCCTTTTGCTATTGCCGTAAATACTACCCGACGATTATTATTGGACAGCGTACAATTTCCCGAAATGTTAGTAAAATTATAAAATACAAGATTGGAACCACTGCCCTGAATATCCTGTTGCGCTCCCCATGCCTTACCTGCCTTTGCCTTCTGTTCTGAGGCATCGGAACTTTCCATACGCGAAAAAGGAATTACGGCATTTCGGTATCGCGGGTCGTTTACTATTCTTTGAGGCAGTTCGAGCGTATAGCCAAAGCGCTGAACTACACCTCTTAAAGTATCTCTAAAACTGATTGCAGGAAAAATACGCTGAGCTCTCACAATCCATTTGTCGCCCTCCTGAAATATAGCGGGATTATCTTCGATGTACCATTCCATTAGCGGAAATACAATATTATTAATCGCTTCGGATTGATTACTGCTTATAATATTATTAAAGTTCCAGTTGAAAATATACAAGTCCAAGTCGCGCAGGGATGTATTCTGCATTTCCTTAAACAGGTCGAAAATAGAGCCGTACAGACAAACGACATGTTCCTTGTGGTTAGTTTCGGTAAGTTTGATTTTTGCTCCTTTGCCAAAGAGTTCAACCCCATCGTCGAACAGGCGGCAGTCCATGTAGCGGTAAGGGCTTTTCGTGAGGCTTGAAGGTTCGGACGGAACGCCGAAAATCAAGTCGTTGCCGTGCGTGCGCGGCAGTTTCACGGAGTTGCTTCGGTTTGCCTGCCTGCTTTTGAGTTCGGCAATGTTGTTCACCGCATAAGTCAGTGCAATGGTATCCCTGCCGATGTCTGCTTCGCGCCAGTCGTTGGCAATGTTGGTATTTTCGATAACCGCCAGCGTCATGTTTTTCGTTACCGTAGAGCCTACGGCTACGTTAACCTGCCTTACAACGCCTGCAGCCGGCGCACCCATAATAAGAGTCGAACCTTGGACAGTATGTATTCTAAACAGCAGCCTCCCTGCCGGTACAGTCTCGCCCTCCTGAACATTGACATATTCAACAGTGCCATCGTATGGCGTTTTTACGCTTACTTCCTTTATTGAAGTATTGATTAATAATCTGTACATATTTTTAATTGTTAATTATTCATTGTTAATTGAAAATAGAGCCCTGTTCCGTCATTTCCGCATATCTGTAATCTTCTTTGCGTATGTCTTCAATAGCGGTATATATCTGTATGTTTTTTACTGCTGTAGTAACTGCTTCGGCGATAGCGTCGGCATCGACTGTGGCAGACTGATTGCGGCGGTATTCGCGCATGGCAAAGCCGCCATCGGAGTACGGTCGTGTGAACGGCACGCCGCCGCCAAGCTGATTAACGAGCGACAGGAGTTCGGGAAACAGGCCTACCGACTTTTTATTTATTATCGCCTCGCCCTTTTCGGCTTCGATAATAGTTCCGCCTGCGGCGTGCGACTGCCCGCCGATAATGCGCCTATCAGGTTCGGGTCTTTCACCTGCTTGTATATATTACCGATAAATGTTCTGCGGGCAATGTGTGAACTTGCTATTTCATTCAATGGACGCTGTTCGGCTTTGCGCGTTAAGGAATTTATTACGGTAACTTTTCTTGTAATGCCGGCAATGGTAAATATTTCTTTGATTGCTTCATTATATTTTTGAGCCGAAATAAACGGCAGTAATTTGCCGTTGTCCAAGTTTTCATACTTTTTCAAAATGTCCGCTGCAATTTTATTTAACGGCACACGAATTGTCTGCGGATGCTCGTCAAGGGTTTTATTAGCTACGTATTCAATTGCTCCTGCGATTACATTTTCACGTGTCAGCTTTATAAGGTCGCCAACTCTACAGCCTGTGCAGCAGTGGAAAACAAAAACATCTCGCTGCCGTTCTAATTTGGGCGTGCCATTTAAATCAGTAAGGTAGATTTTGTTGCGCTCTTCGATTGTCAGGTAGTAGGGCGTTCCGTAAAGTTCGGCAGCCGGCTTGTATTTCTTAAATGGATTATTTGTTGTATAGTCGTTTGCTTCCAGCCACAAAAAAAACGTTCTTAATTTTCTTAATATCGATGAGCGATGATTTTCACCCTTTTTCCCATCATTCAAAAACTTCTCAAAAGT
>JAIRZQ010000117.1 GCA_031267135.1 Prevotellaceae bacterium | reverse complement strand
TGCCGTTTTTCTTCGTTATTTTGCAACCGCAGAAAATACATTTTTTTACTCATTTCTTTTTTTTGACTGCAAAATTATGAAAACCAATTAATTACATTATTTTTCAGCCTCACTTTTGTCCACTTCGCCGGCTTTTTTTTGCAATAAATTTTGTAATTACAGAAAAAGTTTCTACTTTTGTGATGAACTACATTTTACAATCGGGGCAAACAGTTGAATTTTTTTTGAACCGATAAAGGGAATGCCCGCTATGGTGGTCTGGATTGGAAACAACCAGCTACTTATACGCCCGTCGTAAAGTGTAGTTCACACCTGCGGCGGGCGTTCCTTTTTATCACAATTCTTGTAAAGATGAACTACAATAAGAACAAAAATTGTTTGAACGCGAAGAACAGTAACGTACAAACAGCGTCGGCACACGAAACGGGCATTGCAACACAGGAAATGTGCAGAGAGTTTATTGCTTTGGTAAAGCAAAATTATCCGCAACTGAAACGGGTAAAGGTAAAGAAGCGGGGGAAGCGGTATTGTATTCAGGGCGGAATACAAGTGCAGGCATTTGTTTACATGCGCTTCTACCGTTGAATACGGAATTGCTCATTTTTCGCTTGAGATTCTGCGCAAGGTTTTCATGGAAAGATGTATGGGAAGTAAAGAGTACAGGGCAAAACGCAATGAGCTGAAGCGACAGGTGATAATGAATTACGGGATATATATTTGACAGTCGCAAGACAGTTAAATCAATATTTGTTTTAATGTTATTTAACAAATATGCAACTGAATTTCAGTTGCATATTACAAATAATTCTTACCTTTGTAAAAAAAATAATTGATGACAAAAACAGATAAACTTTTAGTCAGATTGCTTTCCCGTCCGAAAGATTTTACATATAATGAATTAAAAACGTTATTATTGACATTCGGATATATCGAAGTGCAAGGATCAGGCTCAAGAGTATGTTTTGCAAAAAACGCACATAAAATAAAATTACACAAACCGCATCCGGGCAATATACTTAAGCGCTATCAATTAGATTTGATAATAGAAGAATTAAAAAACAGAGGATTGATATAAATAATAAATAACATGAATAATCTATTGGTTTATAAAGGGTTTACAGGTTCGGTAAATTTTTCAGCCGATGATAATGTTTTTTTCGGCAAAATAGAAGGGATAAACGACCTTATTACCTTCGAAGGTTCAACAGTACAGGAACTTCAGCAGGCATTTCATTATGTAATAGATGAGCATATAAAAGACTGCGAAAACGAACAGATACCGGTTGAAAAAAGTTATAAGGGCAGTTTTAATGTACGCTTAACGCCCGAATTACACCGCAAAGCCGCAATTACGGCAAAATTAAGAGGACGAACGCTTAATGCTTTTGTGAAAGATGCTATTGAAAAAGCAATGATTTTATAAATAAATTAAGTTTATTGATTGCGCCCTGCTAATTCGGCAGGGCTTTTTCATTTTAAAATTTGTCCTTTGCGAAAATGTCGTTTTGCCGTATTTTGGGAACAAAAAAATTGAGATGAAAACAACGATTGTATTTACAGACGACTGGCATGCGGACAAACGAGCCGTAATGACAGTTGAAAAATGCGGACAGATATCGCTGGAGTTTTTTCCAGCCTGCGGCGAAGATGACACGGAAACATGCAGCTATGCTCATCTTGCAAGACTGATGCTTGATACCGTACTTGCCAAAAAACCGTAAACATGGCATTAACGGTAATATCAAAGCCTGAGGGATTGTGCCTGTCGGGCAATTTGCCGAAAGTAAAAGTGCAGTCGGATGCTCAGGTTCGCGTGCAGCTGCTTGCAGGCGATAAGACACTGCTCGACGAAACCTATACGCCAGACTTCGACAGCCTTGTTTTGCTTGATATTGCCGATGTTGTGATTAACGAATTGACATTTACGGTTCCTGTTGAGGATGTGTTTGTGCAGTCGGATATAAGAAAAAATTTTGTGCTGATAATCAACACGACTTCTTATAATTTCACTGCGTTGCGTTGCGGAATAAAGGATTTCGGCGATACTGCGACTAATTTTTTGACAAAAATTTTCTCACATGGCAGCCGCGCGAGAAAAAAATAACGCTTAACCAGCCCGAATTTCTGACATATCACGCCACGCAGGCATCTTACCTGTACATTAATGCATATTACGAAACCGGGACAAAGCTGGGTATAGGCATGGTGGAGATGACTGCCGGCAATGTTTATACCGTGAACATAAGCAGCATGTTAAAACCTCTGTCGAAGACGCTTGTTGCAGTCGAAGCGGTTGTTTATGCAACGGGCTTTCCGTCAAACAAGATAAGCAAATACCAATATTATACGATTGCAGAGGAGTTGCCTGATGACCGTTATTTTCTGTTTGAAAATTCGCTCGGAGGATTTGATACGGTTCGCTGCACGGGAGAGATAAAATCGGAACCTGAATTTACGCGCGAGGCGGCGCTCATGGGCGACACCGAACAGACATTTTTCGCTGAAAAATCGGACATAAAAACACAGGCGACAGGCTGGCTTACACGGTACGATGCCGCCTGGCTGCATGATTTTTTCATGTCGAAAAAAATATATCTGCTTGAAGACGACAAACTGAAATCGACAGTAATTGACGAAATTACAGCCGAAACCTCATCAAAAGAGGATTTGCGCTCGTTTGAGTTCACATATCGCCCTGCTGAAAGTTCCGACTATCTTATTATGTACAGCAAGTTGACGGAATACACATCGGCAACTTATACAAATGCTGTCTGTCAGCGAATTGATGAAGTAATAACATTCATATCGGCGTCTTATGAAAATACTGTCTGTCAAAAAATCGAACAGACAATAACTTATACAATTGCTGAATGGACTAATCCTGTGTGTCAGATAACAGACGATTCGATAAGTTATACAGGCGCGGAATGGATAAGTCCGATATGTCAGCTGGAAGATGAGCATGAACAATCAGATATTTTTTTGGTTGTCAATCTGAAAAAGCATCCGATGCTGTCAAACAGCATATTAATTACATGGGCATTCAAGCCTGAGTTATTTCTGTTCAGCACCGGAATATCATTACAGTCGAATATTCGGATTCGTGTCGGATTGTCTGTAGGATTTCAAACAATAGAGATCAATTTTATTGCAGCCGCACCATCGGGAACAGCGGCGCAAACTGTTGATAATATAGACTTGTTCATAGCAGATGGCACACAGCTGATAAAAATGAATCCCGATGAAATCAACGGGCAACCGATAGCAGTAAAAATAACATTAAACTAAATAAATATAAAATATTATGGCAGAAGTAAATACAGGAAAGGCGTTTTTTACTGAAATAGAGATAGTAAAAGACACGAACGGAACAGAAACAACGATAACGGAAAGCGTATTGCAGGCTTTTGGCGTGTTTGCAGAAATAGCGGAAGAGGAGTTTGCAATGTTGAGCGAAGCGGCAGCAACAGAGCGTTATACAGCGTTCAAGACTTTTTTGAATAACAAATATCCGGGATTGGACATTGATGATATATTGCAGGGTGATCCGATTATTGAAAATTTGAATATGTGTCCGATAGGATAGATTTAATCAATTAACAATTTATATGATAAAGATTAACAAAATAGAAAACGACAGCAAAAATATCCTCGTAAATGATGCTGTGATGCCGGCTGTGTTTGTGGCAACGGCAATCGGCGATCTGGTGCGTATAGTTTCGACACAGCGGCTCGTTCCGGGAGTGAGTTCGCATGGCATTCACTATTCGCTAATCGAGATCAACGATGAAGCGTGCGAATCGGCAAACGATGCGGTGCAGAAACTTAACGCCTTTATCGGGTCTTTTAAGTCGGGCGGCGGCGGCATAAGTCCCGAAGTGTTGAAGGGCTACGTAAAGGAAGTTCCGAACCCCGAAATTGTGGGCAGCGAGATTGTGGAAACGAATATAAAGGCAGGCTATTATGAAGCAATGGGCATAGCTTCTAATGGTAAGACTTATTTTTGCGGCAGGAGCAACAACGGCATAAAAGTATTGGACGATGACACGGGCATAATAGAAGATACAAACATAACGTCAAGCTTTTATAAAGCAATGGGCATAGCTTCTAACGACAGAACATATTTTTGTGGCGGCGCCGGCATAAAAGTATTGAATGATGACACGGGCATAATAGAAGATACAAACATAACGTCAGGCTATTATGAAGCAATGGGCATAGCTTCTGACGACAGGACATATTTTTGCGGCAGCAGCAGCAACGGCATAAAAGTATTGGACGATGACACGGGCATAATAGAAGAAACGAACATAACGACAGGCAATTATAAAGCAATAGGCACAGCTTCTAATGGCAAGACGTATTTTTGCAGCAACGACAGCAACGGCGGTATAAAAGTATTGAATAAAGACACAGGAATAATAGAATATACGAACATAGTGCTGGGCTTTTATGTTGCAATAGGCACAGCTTCTAATGGCAAGACGTATTTTTGCGGCGGCAGCATAAGAGTATTGAACGATGAGACAGAAGAGATAGAATATACTAATGTTACAGATGTCAGTTTCTGTGCAATGGGCATAGCTTCTAATGGTAAGACTTATTTTTGCGGCAGCGGCAGAGGCATAATGGTACTGCAGCCTGTTTACGCTGATGAGAAGTATGTGCGCAGGTATGGCGAGTGGCTGCCTGCGTTAGGCGCCGACGCTTTTAACAACGACTTTACGACGGATGTTGACTTTGTGATTTCCGAAGACGGGGATACGGTTGTAGCGGAGCAGTTTTATAAAAATCCCGCAACGGGCGAGACCAAGCAGATAGACAAGGTTATTCCGCTTGCGGATGCAACACATGCGGGGCTGATGTCGAAGGAACAGGCACAGGGCGCAACAGACAGTGCAAATGCAATAAACAACCTTGACAACAAGGATGTAGCGATTTATGAGGGCGGCGAATATAAATACGTAACGCT
>JAIRZQ010000106.1 GCA_031267135.1 Prevotellaceae bacterium | reverse complement strand
TTTGCCCGACTGCTCGTAAATTAAGCCTGCTTTCATAAGGTATGCAGCGCTGAAGTCGTTTTCGCGGTAATTGGCGGCTTTCATAAAGTATGAAGCGGCGGCATCATACTGTTCCATCTCGGTATAAGCATCTCCCACACCGCAATATGCCCGTGCCTGAAGTATTTCATCCTTGCCGTTGAAAGATTGCAGCAGCGAAACGGCTTCTTCAAAATTTCCCAAATGCAGATTGCAAAAACCTGCATAAAAACGGGCAAGGCGCCCTGCCGATGTTGAGCCGTATTCGTCAATAATTTCATTGAACCCTAAATTTACGCCATCTCCGTTCAACGCCAAATTAAGCGAGTCGATTTCAAAATAACGCTGGGCTGCTGCCATTTGTTCCTGTGCAGCATTTTCGCGGGGTTTATCAATCAGATACTTGTAGCCAAGTATTGCAATTGCGACAATTACTACAGCTATAAGCGTTTTTATAATTTTTGCCCTGTTTTCGGCTAAAAATTTTTCGCCTTTACTTAATGCTTCGCCTACGGTTTTAAGATTTTCTTCTTTTTTGATGTTTTTTGACATAACATAATAAGATTTTATTTTAAGTCGCAAAATTAATAAAAATTTGACAATTCGAGACTATTATAAAAAATATATAATCATTTATTCTCAAATCAGGCTAAACATAGCTGTGTATTCCTCCTAAAAAATAGGATACTCCGAAGAATGTAACGGCAACCGCAAAAAAAGCGCATGCGCAGTATCTGTGAAATTTTAAGGGATTGCGAAATTGAGAAAAACTGCTTTTATGCATTGGAACTGCATAAACCAGCATTGTTATAAGCGCCCATGTTTCTTTTGCATCCCAGCCCCAGTAGCGTCCCCATGAAATATTTGCCCATACCGCGCCGATGAATATTCCGGCGGCAAGCATAAACAGCGCAGGATAAAGTAAAGTACTGTTCCATGCATAAAGTTTATTTCGCAAACGCTTCGACAGTATTCCCGTAAGACTTGTCAGAGCAATAAAAACAAAAAGCGCATAGGACAGCATGATGACCGAAACATGCGCGGCAAGCATTGGCGAACGTAATACGGGCGTCATTGGATTTAGCTGAGAAATATAATACCACAAACATGCAATTGATGCAAAAACATAAAATACACGCCATCGTAATTTAATCCAAAGCATGACAAGAATCGACAGTGCCAGCAGAAAATATCCCGTATATGTAACCGCAATGCCTGACGGGTCGTGATTTATCATTAACGTTGTTCCCATTTCGTCGGTGTCATAATCAGCCTGATAAAATCTGTATCCTCTGTGCGAATATATCTTATTCATCGATACGCGGCATATTTGACTGTCGATTTTCAGAAAGCTGATAAAATCGGCAGGTTCGTACGTGCCGTGATGATATTCGATGTCGAAAAGTACCAGCTTAACGCCAAAAGGCAACTGCCGGCATGTTTCGTTTTTTTCGGCTGTGTATGTATAGCATGTTTCGCCTTGCCGTATGTGCATGTATCCGCGCTCTGCCGTGAGAAATGTAACTGCCGCGCCAAGCAGTATTATGCCGAAAGCGAAGTGCATACTAAATGCTGTTTTGTTTCTGTACAATGCACGGCGAATGATATGGGCAAACGCCATTATTGCGCATATACACCATAATGCAACAAACCACCATGAGCCGTAAATCTTATCGGCGGCAAAATCCGTTCCCCAAAATTTTTCAACCATGGTGGCAACAGCAAGTACTGCCGGAATAACTGTTAATATTCCAAAGGCGCAGAGTTTAGCATTAAATTGCATCCAAAAACTTTATCATATCCTCCCTGTCTTCTTTTGACATGTTATGAAATTTGTTTTTACACTCTTGCGCTTCGCCTCCGTGCCAGAGTATTGCTTCTTCGGTGTTTCTCGCTCTCAAATCGTGAAGCCTGTCGGTATGTCCCGACACTATGCTCATTAATCCGCGTCCCCACAGTGGCGTAGTACGGCATATCTGTACGCGTCCCGGCTCTTTCATTTCGAGATTGTGCCGCAGCAAATCGGTGTATGGATATATTTTTTGATTTGATATGGCGGGCAGTGGAGTATAATTGCTGCGGGTAGTCCACGAAGGACGATGACAGGCTGTACATCCTGTTTCGTAAAACAGTTTTTTACCGTGCTGCACTTTCGGGTCATCAAGGTTGCGGGCGGCAGGCACGGCAAGTCCTCGATGCCAGACCATAAAGGCATTGTAATCGTCCATTGTCATTTCGGGTTGCAGGTCTCTCGACATTAAATAATCAAAAATTTCCGTTTCGGTTTTTCCGAGCGCCAACTGAACATCCGCATCTTTAGACATTACCTTTGCATATTCTTCGGTAATATAATGATATTTCCGGTCGGGGCGAGTTACGTTAGTGATATTCCACAGTGCATTTGCGCCCGGTCCGTTATCAAGTGTGGCGCGAGTACAAAGGTATGTAAACCGTCCGGGATGTTTTCCCGGAAAATACGGATTCAACCCCGTTTCATCTATGTCGGCTCCAATAACGCCCGCACAGTATCCGCGCGCTTGCTGCTGCTGGTGTTCAGCCCGCAGGTCTTCGTCGGAAATTGCATCAAGCAAGCCTGTGCCGTAAATTCCTATTGTAGCTTCTATGCTTGCCGCATGTTGACTCATGTCAAAATCGTCAAACAGAATTGCGCCTTGTGCAATCGACACTTTGGGATAAATGAGCGAATATGATGTTCCATCTTCATATTTATTTCCATATTCATCAACATAATTCAGCCATTCGATGGTAATTCCAGATTCTTTGACCGGCTCTTTAAACGGAGATACTGCACGTGTTTGCGTCATTCCCGTAAAATATTTTGATGCCAATGGCAACGCCGGGTCATTCGGATTGTAAATCATAAGCAAATAGCCGCAACGGCTGTCGTTAGAATCATACTTGCTTACTCGCTGGCTATGACCGCCATAACTCGGATGACAGGCTATGCATGATTTGCGTATGTAAACAGGTCCAAGTCCGGAATAAGCCATATCTTCGGATGCCACAAAACTTTTGTCGGCAAGACTCTCGCCTCGCATAAACTGTCTGTGAAGTTCATTATCTTTTTCAATTACAGGCATTGGCTGCTTGTATGCAAACGAAGAATTGATGAATACCGTTCCGTTTTTGCCTCCTGCGTAATATTCTTCATTATCAACGCTTGGAGCCGGTTTGTCGTTATCAGAGCAGGCTGATAAAGCCAGAGTGCAAACTGCTGTCAATATAAATTTACTTGTCCATTTCATATTTTATTTTTTTTAAAACCAAACATCCATAGATACTGCAAAAGCACAATACCTACGGAATATTCGGCAATTTATAAACTTTTATTTTTATAATTTATTATATAATATTATTACTCTTTTATTTTGCATTATCTCTCACCACTTCGTAAAAAGACCTTCCACCTGTGCCAATTGCTGCGATTTTTGTAATACAATCTGTAATTTTTGCTTTTATTTGCGAATCTAGTTGCGGATTTTTTGATGCAACAAAAACGCTAAGTGAATTAGTAGCTGCAGGCGTACTTAAATTCCTGCCACCATAATATGCATTTTTTATGCTTTTAATGTTGTTTTGGTAATCATCAAGCGAATGCCAGCTGTACCACGATTCTACTTCTTCTACCAATCCATTTATAAATGGCGATTCAATCTTTGTTGTACCTACTTCACTGGCAATATCTGCAGCGCCATCCGAAATTTCGCTTAGTGCTGCAACAAAAGAACCGGCATAATTGCCTGTTGCATTTTTTAGTTTATCGCCAAAGTTTTGAAAGTTGGGTCTGTCGCTAAAAAGTTTTTCTACATCCGGGTTTTCGTTGAATGCGTTTTTCACTCCGGCAGATACATTATTTTCTCCTGCCCATGCTACATAAGCCAGCGCGCAATCCCAAACAAGAGCATCTGTTGCCGCAGTCAGATATTTCAATTCTGCATTCGTAATGCTTGCGCGGGCTTGTCCGTCCCTGAAAAGGAGATATTCGGTTGTGTGAAATCCAATAACTTCGGCATCCAAAAGCCATGCGCTCTGTCCCGTAAGCCCATCTGCTTCATTTGCCAAAACTTCCTGTATGTCTATTAATTCCAAAGGCCATGAATCAATATGCGCATCTATGTCAAATGCATCTTCGCCTACCGGTCCAAATAAAAATGCTTCGCTTTCTTCCCAATAAATACGGGCAACCAGCCATGCATCAGCGGCAGCTTTAAGGTGTAATGCATCATTATTGGTTTTAAGCACATTGACAGCATCACGAAAATCAAGTGCTGCTTCTGCCAATAATCTGTATGTCGGCACTACAACATCATCAACATATTCTGATAGAATACTGTTACATTGTGCATCTGTCGGAGCAGTCTCACTAATAAGCGTACTCACTTGTTTACATAATGCTTCCAATTCGCTACAAGCATCTACGGCTGCATTTACATTGATAGCATCGGTATTTTCATTGATGGTATTGTCATCTTTTTCGCATGATGCCATACTTAGCAACAGTGCAACGACTGCCATTGCGAGTCCTAAATTTTTTAGATATTTTTTCATCTGTTTTTATTTTAATTGATTAATTAATTTTCAGTTAAAAATGCCCGAATAACCTATTCCAAGCGAGATTGTAGGTTCATTATTGTAAGGAGAAACAAACTGACGTAATGCGTATTCCGCTTTTATTACAAGTCCCTGCATTGGAAAATAATTTATTCCCGCTCTTAATATTTTCTTTCTGCACCATGTTTTGTCGGCTATTCCTTCTGCCGTTTTATACATTGAATCATAAAAGCCATAGTGTGCATATAAATACAATTTATCATCTTTATTTTTGGTTTTTTTGAATAACGACAACATGTCATAACCCGCTTCAATGTAAAAGCTCAATACGTCGGATGCAACATCCGTCCGAGGCGAAGGACTTGCAGATGGCAGGCGTTTATTGATAATCGAAATGTCGTAGGAGCCGCCCAGATTGCCGTATATAACATTGGCTCGAGCAAGAATATTACTGTGGTCGTATATGGCATCAAATGCGCCTATGGCAACAATGCCCTTTACATTTCGCGATGCGTACCGTTCCTGTTTCAGCGTATTTTGAGCGCTGTAGCCGTAATATCCGCTTAATCCCATTCGTAATCCACTGACCGAATAGTTATCAATGCGTACTGCGCCCGCGTAAGTATTGGCGATTTTAAATTCGTAGGGAGAGGTAGAACCTTTGGCTATCCAGCTTTCATTACTGAAGCGTTCGGCATCAAGCCCGGCAACAATCATTGCTTCGTAACGCCATTTGCCCGCCATGCCCCAAAAGCTGATTCCGGTTTCGTGCCATGTACATGGCAGTATGCCTGATTCTTCTTCGGGACGAAGTACGGAAAAGAAATCGGTAGGCATGTGATACTGATTTGTAATGCCTACGGGAACAATTATATGTCCCATACGCAAACTGGCATAAGGCGACCATGTTTTTTCAAGCCAAAACTGTTCTACGGCGATTTCGCCGCCTTTTTCGATTTCGGTTTCATACTCTCCGGCTTCGGTTTTTTCTATTTCGTAAGTTGAGCCTGCGCCGCCGTGTTCAAATTCGATTTCAGCAGAAAGCCGCCAGCCTTTGCCAAAATCATAGCCTGCATAAAATACCACATGAGGCAAATCAAACCGTCCGTGATATTTGCCTTTATATGTTTCGGGATATGAATAACGCGATGGATTGTCACTGTAAAACATGCGCTGCATTACGGCTTCGCCGTAGCCTCCAAGCATGAGTCGGGATGTTTTAAGCGGACTCGCAACAGTGTCGGTTCTAATTGTTTGTGCAGACACATTAAATGTTGCGCCTGCACAAACCAATGTAAAACTAAAAACAAAAAAAAACTTTTTCATCATACAAAATAATTGTAATAAACTCTTATATTTTTACAGGTACAAAAGTATTTTGTATTTGAAAACGGCACAATACCTACTTTTGGGTATATTCAGTTAAATATATAGTCATTTGTTGGTATATTTTGAAGAAAAATAATAAAAAAAGACTTTTTTATACTAATGAACGACTTTGTTGCAACCCATCAATAGAAATAAATACAGCAAACAGTGTTGCCCATATTTCATGCAATTTTGTAAGAATCGGGCATACCTATTCCTGTGAATTTATTCAATAGCGTACACTTCAACTTTACTTCGGCTGTCTGATTTTCTATTGTGCACGCTTCTAATTTTCCTCCGAAAATTGTTTTATATCCGAGCATGACCACTTCATTCAAACTCCTTTGATGATACTTTTCTTTGCATGCATTCAAGCCTTCTTTCTGTATGTATTCTATGGCTTCGTTTCTGTTAATCGACATGAACCTAAAAGATTTATACCTGCTTAAATTCGACGGCTGTATGGATGGCAGGATTACGTATTATACGTGCAAAAACAAGGAAACGGCGCAAGAATAAAGTTTTTGTAAAAAACTTTACGAAGCAAATAATAACATAACTATAATAATTTGGTTTACAATAGATAACAAATAAATATATTAATGACTGTTAATCATGGGGTACAAGGTTCAAGTCATTGAGGGGGAGCGATAGAAAAATAAGGAAATATTAATAACAAAGCGACTTTCAGAAGATGGTCGCTTTTGTTTTCAAGAGATTTGAAATAAATATAACACGTTTTTATGGTAATTTTTTTACGAAGTTTTTACGAAATCTTTATGAGAATATTAACCTGAGTTTTGGGTAGGTCGGTATCAATAATTATTCGTTACAGTATTATTCTTTTTTGTACCTTTGCACGTTAATATCTGAAAAAATGGAAAAAATACAACGTGTATCGGTTCTTGATTTATTACAATCAAAAGATTATGGGAAAACTGTTTGCGTAAAGGGATGGGTGCGCACAAAACGAGGGAATAAAAACGTTATATTCATTGCTGTCAACGATGGTTCGACAATTAAAAACATACAGATTGTTGCGGATGTTGCCAAATTCGACGATGACTTGCTGAAACAGATAACAACAGGCGCAAGTGTTTGTATTTGCGGTGTTCTGGTTGAATCGCAGGGCGGCGGGCAGGCAGTGGAAATCCATGCCGAAACTGTGGAAATTTACGGAATTGCAGATGAAACATATCCTTTGCAAAAAAAGGGACATTCGATGGAGTTTTTACGCGAAATAGCGCATTTGCGTCCACGAACAAACACGTTTGGCGCTGTTTTCCGTATCAGGCACAACATGGCTTTTGCCATTCACAGATTTTTCCACGAACGCGGTTTTTTCTACTTTCACACGCCAATAATCACAGCATCCGACTGTGAAGGAGCAGGACAAATGTTTCAGGTTACTACTCTCGACCTTAAAAATATAAAGAAAACATCGGATGGCAATGTTGATTTTTCGGAAGATTTTTACGGAAAACCGGCAAATCTCACCGTATCGGGTCAGCTTGAAGGAGAGTTGGCTGCAACAGCTCTCGGATTGATTTATACTTTCGGACCGGTATTTCGCGCCGAAAATTCAAACACTCTGCGACATCTTTCGGAACTTTGGATGATAGAACCCGAAATGGCTTTTTATGAACTTGATGATAACATGCAACTTGCCGAAGATTTTATAAAATACTGCATTCGCTGGGCTTTGGACAATTGCAACGACGACATTAAATTTCTCTGCGAAATGTTCGATAAAGAACTTATCGAAAGATTGAACTTTGTTATTGCAAACGATTTTGTTCGGCTAAAATATTCCGAAGGAATAAAAATATTGGAAAATGTCGTTGCTAATGGTCATAAATTTGAATTTCCCGTTTACTGGGGAGCCGATCTGGCTGCCGAACACGAACGATTTTTGGTAGAGCAACATTTTAAACGCCCTGTGATATTAACCGATTATCCGAAAGAAATAAAATCGTTTTACATGAAACAGAACGATGACGGGAAAACCGTTCGCGCAATGGATGTATTATTTCCAAAAATCGGCGAAATTATTGGCGGTTCGCAGCGCGAAGAAGACTTTGAGAAATTGAAAAAACGCGCTATGGAAATGAATATTCCCGATAAGGATATCTGGTGGTATATGGATACGCGCCGCTACGGAACCATACCGCACAGCGGTTTCGGGCTTGGTTTTGACCGGTTGATTCTTTTTGTAACGGGAATGGCAAATATAAGAGATGTAATTCCATTTCCGCGAACGCCAAAAAATGCCGAATTTTAAATTCATTTCAAACCTGAATATATGCTCAAACAAACTCAAAATCTGAAACAGCAGCAAAAATTAGCGCCTCAGCAATTACAGGCAATCAAACTTTTGGAGTTGACTACAATTGAGTTGGAGGAACGTATAAAATCAGAAATTGAAGAAAATCCGACTCTTGAAGAGGGCGAAAGCGATGAACAAAAAGAACTTGATGCCGAAATCGAGAAAAATGAAACAAACGAAGATGAATTTTCAATAAAAGATTATCTGGATGATGAGGATGACAGTATTCCGGCATACAAATCGCAAACGCATAATTATTCAAACAATAATCAAAGAATAGATTACGCGCTGTCGTCGGGCGAAAGCTTTCAGCAGTATTTAATCAGCCAGCTTGGTTTCCATTCGTTAAGCGAACATCAGTACGGCATTGCCGTTTTTTTGATAGGAAGCATCGACGATGATGGCTATTTAAGACGCGACCTTAACTTTATTTGTGATGACATTGCGTTCAAGCAGAATATTACCACAAATACCAAAGAACTTGAACATGTACTGAAAATCATTCAGACTTTTGAGCCTACCGGAGTAGGATGTCGAAACTTGCAGGAATGTCTTCTTCTTCAACTGAATGCAAAACAGCACACACAATCGGTAACAGATGCACAAAAAATCATATCAGACTGCTTTGATGAATTTACAAAGAAACACTACGACAAAATAGCAAGAAAAATCGATATAACCGAAGACGATTTGCGAAATGCAATAGCCGAAATTGTGAAATTGAACCCAAAGCCCGGAAATTTTTTTTCGGACGATTACAGCGAGCAGGGCAAAACCATTATTCCCGATTTCGTTTTGGATATTAAAGATGGCGAACTTGTGATAGATTTAACCTCGTACAACATTCCCGATTTGCGCATAAATGCCGGTTATATGCAACTGATGCGGGAATACGCGTCAAAAAAGGGAAAAACCAATATTCAGGATAAGGAAACAGTACAGTTTATAGGACAAAAAATAACGGCGGCGCGATATTTTATCGATGCAATACAACAGCGACAGCGAACATTACTCGACGTAATGAACATAATCGTTGACCTGCAACGCAATTATTTTCTTTCGGGCGATGAAAATCAGTTAAAACCAATGATACTGAAAGACATTGCCGCCCGTACAATTTTGGATGTATCGACAATTTCGCGTGTTTTAAACGGAAAATACGTCCAAACGTACTTCGGGATTTTTCCATTAAGGTACTTTTTTTCGGAACCGGTATATACCAAAGATGGCGAAGACATATCGAATCGCGAAGTTAAAGCGATATTGCAAAAATGCATCGAAGATGAAGACAAATCAAATCCGCTGGCCGATGCGGAACTGATGGAAATACTCAAAGAAAAAGGTTATGATATTGCTCGCCGTACTGTTACAAAATATCGCGAACATCTCAATATTCCCGTTTCTCGCCTTAGAAAGGAAATCGCTATTAATTGATAAAAATCCGGCTAAATTTTCATGTAAATTCACGGGCGGCATAATTTAACTCATCAATTAAAACAAAAATTTTATGGAAAAAAGCTTAGTACATGACAAAAATTTGATGTATACTTAGAATTATTTGAATATCAACAAGATATGCTTTCTTTTTATTTGGAAATGACCTTGAAAATTCGTATCTTTACGACTGGTTTCCAATT
>JAIRZQ010000101.1 GCA_031267135.1 Prevotellaceae bacterium | reverse complement strand
TGACCAAATTTTTGCTTTGACAGTGAGGACACTGAATTGACATCGTGTGTATCATTGTATATGTTTTTTTACTGCAAAGATACTAATTTATTCTGATAATTTAAGACACTACCAAAATTCCATTGAAATCTTATGCCGAATTTTCTGCTTTCAAACTTTATTTTGGAGACACCGGCTGCCGGAATCCCTTTTGAAGTGATTGCCGATAAATCTGCAATTTTACTGAATTTAACAAAGGTTTTTCGTAAAAAAAGTTGCATTTTCAATATTTTTTTGTACCTTTGCGCCGCTAAATAAATCATAAATCAAAATAAGGATGAAAAAAACGACAGCATTAATGCTTTTACTGCTTGCCAACATAATAATGCTGGCGCATACGTTCGTGCCTCATTGCGATTATGGTCAAACATCCGTAAACCTGTCATTACCGGTTATTCATTCGGAAAACGGTGATAATCCCTGTCAGTCGGGAACTTATCATCATTCGCATGATGCCGATGAAGAATGTTTTTTGGCGCAAAATTATCTGATAATCGAAAGCAATGAAAAAATAATAACACCTGTTGATTTTATATTGCTTTCATATCCGCTTGTTTCTGCCTGTTATAATATTACATTCGGATATTTAGAATCATTAACTCTTCAATACAAACCGTATTTATTATCGCATTATTGCGCTTTTATACTTCCTGTCAGAGGATTAAGAGCGCCTCCGGCTTGCTGATTTTTTGTCTTTTTATTTTAATTACACTTTTTCGAAATACATTTTTCGAAAACATTTATTAATAACAAAAATCAGTAAACAATTATATATATGAAATTATACAACATAACAGCAATCCTGTTTTTTACGGTAATTATACTTGCAGGTTGCGGAAACAATAAAAATAACGACATACACGATGACGATGAAAAAACTAACGCAGATGCTATAGTTTTCACAAAAAAACAACAAAACAAAACAGATTTTGCGACAGAAGATGTTCGTATCGAACCTTTTGATGCAATAATACGAACGGCAGCACAGGTTTTGCCTTCGCAGGGAGATGAAAAAATCGTTACAGCCAAAGCCGGCGGAACGGTTGTTTTTTCTGCGGATTTTGCCGTTGATGGCAAAGCCGTAAAAGCAGGACAATATTTATTTTCAATAGAAAGCGGCGGCTTGGCGGATGATAATTTCGGCATACGCTATGCCGAAGCTGAAAACGAATACAGCAGAGCAAAAAAAGAATACGAACGGAAACTTGACTTGGAAAAAGACAGGATAGTTTCAAAGCAGGATTTAATCAAAGCCGAAACCGAATACAAAAATGCAGAAAACATTTATAATAACCTGCGCAAAAGTTTTTCGGGCGGAAAGCAAACAATATCCGCTCCCATATCGGGATTTATTACCGGAATGCAGGTGCGTAACGGCGAATATGTAGAAACCGGACAGCCTGTTTTAATTATTTCTCAAAACAGCAATTTATTTATAAAAGCGGAACTGTCTCCAAAATATTTTTCGGCGCTTGGCGAAATAACATCTACCAATATTCACGTAATGAACACAAACATAACTTATTCGCTTGAAGAATTAAACGGAAAAGTGCTTTCATTCGGCAAATCTGCCGATATCAGCAATCCTCTTATTCCTGTAGTATTTCAGGTAAACAACAGCATAAGCCTGCTGCCGGGAAGCATTGTGGAATTATACATAAAAACGCGAACAAATAAGCGTGCA
This sequence comes from Prevotellaceae bacterium, assembly GCA_031267135.1. Taxonomy (GTDB): domain Bacteria; phylum Bacteroidota; class Bacteroidia; order Bacteroidales; family UBA932; genus JAIRKV01. Next base: position 5,799 of record JAIRZQ010000101.1, on the reverse strand, counting down.
ATAACAGTTTCAAACGAGGCGATAATCGAAGAAATGGGAAATTATTTTGTTTTTGTTGAACTGACTGGCGAGACTTTTGAAAAGCGGGCAGTAACGAAAGGAGCAACTGATGGCTTACGCACCGAAATTACGAACGGCTTGTCGGCAGGCGAAAGGGTTGTGAGCAAAGGAGCAATATTAATAAAACTTACGCAATCGGCAGAAGAACTGGATGCTCATTCCGGACATTCTCATTAAAAAAGGAGAAAAACTATGTTAAATAAAATAATAAAATTTTCTCTCAACAATAAACTGTTTGTGTTGTTGGGAGCCGTACTGCTTATTGTCGGAGGCGTATATACCGCCGACAAGACGGATGTAGATGTTTTTCCCGATTTGACTGCGCCGACTGTTGTCGTTATGACTGATGCGCATGGCATGTCGGCAGAAGAAGTTGAACGCTTGGTAACTTTTCATATAGAAACGGCAGTAAACGGCGCAACCGATGTTCGGCGCGTGCGTTCGGCATCTTCACAGGGATATTCGTTTGTCTGGATAGAATTTGACTGGGGAACGGATGTTTTCAAAGCCCGTCAGATTATAAGCGAAAAAATGGTAACATTGAGCGATGCCTTGCCTGATGGAGTTATTCCTGTTTTGGCGCCGCAGTCAAGTGTAATGGGCGAAATTCTGTTTATAGGATTGCAGGCTGATTCTACTTCGTTGATGGAACTTCGCACATTAGCCGAATGGGTTGTTAAGCCTGCAATTTTGGCTACAGGCGGAGTATCGCAGGTAACTATTATCGGCGGCGACTATAAACAGTATCAACTGCTTGCCGACCCGCAACTGATGAACTTTTATGGAGTAACAATAACCGAATTAGCCGAAACGGGAAGCACATTCAGCGCAAATTCTATTGGCGGAATCGTGCGCGACTTCGGCAACGAGTACGTCTTGCGAGGAATATCGCGTACAAATGATTTGGAAGAATTGGGCAGCACTTATATTAAAACAGTCAATGGAAATCCTGTTGTCGTTTCGGATGTTGCAACGCTGCTGACAGGAAGCGGCATCAAAATGGGTTACGCTTCGCAAAATGCCAAACAGGCTGTAATATTGTCCATATCGAAACAGCCAAATATCAACACTTTGAATGTAACAAAAAACATAGAACGCAACTTGGCAGAAATACAAAAATCGTTTCCCGCCGATGTAAAAATGGATACAAAAATATTCAGGCAGGCGGATTTTATCGAAGCATCTGTAAACAATGTAGGACAGGCATTAATGGAAGGCGCTTTGTTTGTTGTAATTATTTTGTTTCTGTTTTTGGCAAGTTTCCGCACAACGGTTATTTCTGTTATTGCAATTCCTTTGTCGTTGCTCGGAACGATTATTGTGCTTTATTTACTGGGAATGAATATTAACACGATGACTTTGGGAGGAATGTGTCTTGCAATAGGCTCGCTGGTGGATGATGCGATTATTTATGTTGAAAATATATATAAAAGACTGAAGCAAAACAATCATAAAGCGAATGAAGAACGCAGTTCGGCTTTTGCCGTTGTATTTGAAGCATCAAAAGAAATCAGGGTATCGGTTATAAACGCAACGTTTATTATTATTGTTGCTTTTGCTCCTTTGTTTTTCCTTTCGGGAATGGAAGGCAGAATGTTGAAACCGTTGGGAATAGCATATATAATATCGCTTTTCATGTCGCTGATTGTTGCCATGACCATAACTCCATTACTGTGTAAACTGATGTTATCGAATGAAACATATCTTCGCAAAAAAGAAAAAGACAGCCGGTTTACAACAAAACTGCTGAACCTGTATAAAAAATCGTTACTGTGGGTTTTTGGTCGTGCAAAAGCAATTTCATATACATCTGTCGGAATTTTTGTTGTTGCCCTTGTATTGTTTTTTACAATGGGACAAAGTTTTTTGCCCGAATTTAACGAAGGTGCGCTTACTATTTCGGCTGTTACAAAACCGGGAATTTCACTCGAAGAAAACAACAAATTAGGAAATATTATCGAATCCGAATTGTTGAAAATTCCTGAAATAACAAGCACGGCGCGGCGTACCGGCAGAGGCGAACTCGACGAACATTCGCAGGCAACCAACAGTTCGGAAGTAGATGTAAATTTTACATTGAAGAACAGAGCGCAAGCCGAGTTTATGGATGACGTCAGGCAAACGCTGGCAGGTATTCCGGGTGTAGCATCTACGATAGGACAGCCTCTGGGACACCGCATCGACCACATGCTGTCGGGAACGCGGGCAAATATTGCAATAAAACTGTTCGGTACCGATTTGGGAACTCTTTTCAGAATGGGAAATCAAATCAAAAACGCTGTTGCCGGTATTGATGGCTTGGTGGATGTTGCCGTCGAGCAGCAAACCGAAACGCCGCAACTGCAAATACGAGCCAACAGAACCATGCTTGCTCGTTATGGTATTACGATAGAAAATTTTAACAAATTTATAGAACTGGCTTTTTCGGGAGAAAAATTAGGAGATATTTATGAAGGGCAGCGAAGTTTCGACCTGATATTAAGATTGAATGACAAATATACGGAAAATATCGAACAGATAAAATCAGCCCTGATTGACATAGGTTCGGGAAGAAAAATACCTTTGGAAGAAGTTGCGGAAATTGTTTCGGTTGGCGGTCCTAATTCCATAAACCGTGAAAATGTACAGCGCAGAATAGTTATTTCTGCAAATGTTTCGGGGCGCGCCTTGAAAAGTGTAGTTGATGATATAAAATCAACTGTCGACACTGGAATAAAACTTCCCGAAGGATACCGTATCGAGTATGGCGGACAGTTTGAAAATGCAAAAAACGCTTCGCAAACATTGCTCGTTACGTCATTACTGGCTATTTGCATTATTTTTCTTTTGCTATACGGCGAATTTAAAAATCTGACGCTGTCGGCGATAGTGCTTGTTAATCTTCCACTGGCGTTAATCGGCGGAATATTTGCAATATTTTGCTCTTCAGGCGTTGTAAGTATTCCATCGATAATAGGATTTATAACCTTGTTCGGCATTGCAACGCGCAACGGCATTTTGCTGATTTCAAATTATCAACATGCAAAACCAAACCGCAACAATTTGCGTGAAACAATAATAAACCGTTCGCTCGACAGGCTGAATCCCATACTGATGACAGCCTTGACAACAGCGCTGGCATTAATTCCTCTTGTGTTTAACGGCGAAAAACCCGGCAACGAAATACAAAGCCCAATGGCTGTGGTTGTGCTTGGCGGATTGCTTACATCAACGCTGTTTAATCTGTACCTTATTCCGATTGTGTATGAATTTATTAAAAAAGAAAGAACAAAACGATGAAAAAATTAATTATTAACATATTATTACTTGTCGGCGTTTATTCGGCGTCGGCGCAAAACGAGTATGAACAGGTGTTGCAGCAAATCGAAACAAACAGCGCAACATTAAATGCACTGCGTCTTGAAGCAGAAGCAAAAAAAGCGAATAACCGAACAGGAATTTATTTATCCAATCCCGAAATAGAATTTAATTATTTATGGGGAAAGCCGGTCGAAACAGGAAATCGCAAGGATATAAGCATAAAACAGTCTTTTGATTTTCCATCGGCGTATGTCAATAAGAATAAAATTTCGAAGCTGGAAAATTCAAATGTCGAACTCGAATACAGGTCGGAACGCATCAATTTATTGCTTTCTGCCAAACAAATTTGCATACAGTTGATTTATTACAAAATACTTGCAAAAGAATATGAAGTTCGCTTGCAAAATGCGAAAAATATAGCTGCTGCCTACAAAATAAAATTAGACAAAGGCGAATCAAATGCTATAGAAAACAATAAAGCTCAACTTTATTTAAACAGTATCGAAAATGAAATTAAAAATATCGAAACAGAACAAAGTTCTCTTTTGTCGGAACTGATACAACTGAACGGCGGAAAAGAAATTTTGTTCGCTGGCGATAGTTTTTCCGACAAGCAATTACCTGCTAATTTTGAACAGTGGTATGCTCAAGCCGAAGCAAAAAATCCGCTGTTGAAATATATCAAAGGACAAATAGAAATTAATCAACAGCAGATTCGGTTGAATAAATCGCTTGCACTTCCGAAATTTACGGCGGGATATATGCGCGAACAGGTTGCAGGACAGCGATTCGAAGGCGTAAGCATGGGAATATCAATCCCTCTCTGGGAAAATAAAAATCGTGTGAAACAGGCAAAAATACAGATGAAAGCATCAACTGCAACTTTTGAAGACAAACGAATGCAATTTTACAATTCTCTTCAAAATTTGTATGCTAAAACTGTTAGTTTACAGCAAATATTACAAAAATATAAGACATCATTATCCGAATACAGCAATGAACGGTTGTTGAAAAAAGCGCTGGATGCAGGTGAAATTTCATTATTGGATTATTTGCTGGAATCTCAATATTATTACGAACTTTTTAGTAAAATGCTTGAAACCGGGCGTGACTATGAATTGACTGTAGCCAAACTTAATGCGGTAGAATTGTGATGACGACCTACTGTTGATAGTTAAATATATTTTATTGACAATAAGTTACATGTAGAAAGGTTAGAAAATAGATACAACAAAATTTACAACTGTGCATGCGCAGTTGTAAATTTTCTCTTTACAAATTTAAAATCTGGTAAGTTCAAATAATAGATGTAACTAAAAGCAACATTTAACTCAGGAACAAAAATACACAATATACAGGGTGCTGCAAGCGGGATGTAGCCGAAAAGAGATTTGTATTGCCACCGGCAAGGACAAATCGGTAATCAGCAGAGAATTGAAACGCAACAGTTCCAAACAGGGCTATTCGCCGCAACAGGCACAGATGTATGCCCAAGAACGCAAGGAACGATTCCGCATGAAAAGAAAATTCACGGAAACAGACCGAACAAAAGTAGTCAGGGAACTAACGGAAGAACAATCGCCCGAACAAATCGTTGGCAGAGTCCGTCGAGACGGAATCCTGATGGTCAGCCACGAGCGGATTTACCAATATATTTGCTCCGACAAAAAGCAGGGAGGAACACTTTATAAGGATCTTCGTCACAGGCTTAAGCACCGTAAACGACCGGTGGGCGGCAAGAAAGTGATTATACCGACAGGGTTTACATCGATCTGCGAGCGGATATTATCAATAAAAAACAGCGCTTTGGCGATTGGGAGATTGACACGATCGTTGGCCCGGAAAACAGAGGTGCCATACTTGACGGCAACTGAAAGACAGACAGGATTCCTGTTGATGAAAAAATTGCTGAAAGGAAAAAATGTCAGAACCTTGGCAAAATAACTTTTCTTCTTGCTCTTGCCCTACAAACAATGGGTACACTCAATTACTTCCGACAATGGCAGCGAGTTTTACGAACATAAATGCATCGCTAAAATCTAAATGCGACTTTCTTCTCCGCACATCCTTATTCCTCGTGGGAGAGAGGAATAAACGAATATACTAACGGGCTGATAAGGTAATATATCCCTAAAAAACAAAACCCTAATAATTTTAATGACCTTAATATAAAATCTTTTCAAATCAAAATTAACAGAAGACCAAGAAAATTGCTTAATGCAGTATTTAAAGATAAAAGCATTTACTTTAAAAGACACAAATAATAATGAATTATTAAATATAGCATTAGAATTATTGGAAAAATATTTTAATGAATATCCCTTAGTACATGACAAAAATTTGATGTACACTTAGAATTATTTGAATATCAACAAAATATGCTTTCTTTTATTTGGAAATGACCTTGAAAATTCGTATCTTTACGACTGGTTTCCAATT
>JAIRZQ010000044.1 GCA_031267135.1 Prevotellaceae bacterium | reverse complement strand
AAGATGGGTACACGATAGGCAACCTGTACATTGATGGTGAGTGGTTTTGCAACACTCTTGAAGATACCGACAGGGGCTTGCACTCGCACATGCAGCTTGAATACATAAAGAACGTAAAGATTGCGGGCGAAACGGCAATACCGACAGGGCGTTACGCTGTTACGCTTGCGGTTCAATCGCCAAAGTACAGGTATCGAAAGGCTTATGAATTTTGCAACGGATATGTTCCCAGACTGCTGAACGTGAAAGGCTTTGAGGGTATTTTGCTACATATAGGAAACTGTCCGAAGGACACGGAAGGCTGTATTTTGGTAGGAAAAAACACAGTAAAAGGCGAAGTGAGAGAAAGCACGGAAACGTTTAAGAAGCTGTACGGTAAAATGCGTATGGCAGCGGATACGGGAGAGGAAATATACATAACAGTTGAAAGTTAGAAAGTGTATAAAGTTAGAAAGTTGCAGGTCGGTTAATGAATAAAAGAGAAATGAAAACGGTTTACAATAAAATAATACCATTCAAAGGGTACAGGGCTATAATGCTGTTTGGAGTGATATTTGCCCGCAGGGAGTACAAGCCGCTGTCGGAAATTGATATTAACCATGAAAAAATACACAGGGAACAGGCGCGGGACTGCGGCGGCTATGTATGGTTTTATCTGAAATACGCTTATTATTACGTCAAATACGGATTTTCGTACCGGCGCAATCCGTTTGAGCGTGAAGCGTATTACTTTCAATCGGATTTGGGATATATCGAAAGGTACAGGGAAAAAAGAAATTGGAAAAAATTTTATATATAAAGAAAAATAGATATGGAAAATTTAACAAAAAGAGGAATATTATTGATAAACGAGCGCCCGCAAGGCATGGATTATCAAAGATACAAACAATTAAGAGAGGACAATAATAAACGGCTTAAATCTTATTTGAGAAACGGCACGTTGTTTTATATGGCATGGAAACATGCGAATACATATGGTAAAGATGATGAAACAATATCTCATATTATGCGATTTTTGCCTTATGTCAGACCTGAATAAATTTTAAAATCATGAAAATAAATAGAAAAAGTTCTTTGACGTATTGGATTTACCGTGAGGCATTTAGCAATTATATATAAAAAATTATAAACATTTCATTTGCAATTTGTTTATAAAGTTATTATTTTTGCCGACATAAAAAGGAAAGAAAACGAAAATTAATTTTTAATATGCAATTTAATAACTATAAAAGATTTTCACATGAGCAACTTAAAATTAAAATCGGACGAAAATTTAAAGGTTGCGCAAATATTAATTGAAAAAGGATATTATAATTCGAGCATTCACTGTTCTTATTATGGCTGTTTTCAATTTATGAAAAGTATTTTATGTAATAACATTAAGATTGACTACGAGGAACAAGACAACAATAATGGTAAAGATTCACACGATTATATTTTTAGGACTTTAAAAAATAAAATAACCAATAGAACAGTAGAAAAAAGGTTTAGAGACAATTTTGTATCATTAAAGAGTAAGCGGAAAAAGGCGGATTATCTAAATGAATTAATAACACAGGATGAAAGTTTAATTGCAAGGCAAGAATCCGAAACAGTTATTTATAGTTTAAAAAGTGTATTTAACAAATCAAATTAATTATTATGACAGAATCATATAAAACATTAAAAAAATGGTTTATTTCAATGATAAATCAATTTAATGATGTTGTTTTCATGTACGAATATGATGGAAAACACAAAACTCATTATATTGCCGTAGTACCGTATGATAAGTTTGCTAATGACAGTAATTATTGTAAATGCGAAAATGAGTTTTTTGATATTATATCAGACAAATACCCTGACGAAACTTTTTTGTTCGGTAAAGATGGGTTTAATTTTAAAATGTCAAATGATTGCAAAATATTTGGCTTTATTTTATCGTATAAAAAAAGTTACCCGATAGAAATGAATCCTTTAAGCAATATTGATTATAATAAAGTTCCGTTAGAGATTATTTTTAATAAAAAAACTTTATTTAAAAAAGGACATGTAGCATGGCACAACCGAATAAAATAAATTATAATATTATAGGATTAAAGATAAATAAAATATCATCTTTCCCTAAATTGTATAACGATAAAGATTCAAACTTTAATACAGAGATTAATTTGGGAATTGGAATTAAATCACAAAAAGATAATAGTTTTATAATGAGAACAAAAGTATCTATTATTCAAAGCACAAATACGATAAGTTTCATAGATGTAACATGTATTGTGGGGATAGTGGAAACCGATTGGCAACTTTTAATTAATAATAAAATAATTACGATTCCAAATGAATTTATACATCATATATTTTCATATATTTTCAATATTGCAAGTGGCGCTTTATTGCTTAAAAATAAAAACAATGTGCTATCTGAATTTTTTTTACCACCACAAGTTTTTTCTTTTATAAATGAAGATTATGTTTATGATTTCAACAAAAAGGCAAAAACAAAAAAGATTGATAAGAAAAAAGACTAATAATAATTTCTGATATTTCCAAAATTAGGAAAATAATTAAAGCGGTAAATCCAAATATGCGATTTGCCGCTTTTTTATTTGCGGCAAGTCAAAGAGTTATAAAGTTTATAAAGTTGGAAAGTTATAAAGTAAATAAAACAATAATAAATAAGAATATGAAAACAAGCTGGATATACTGGGTGGCACTGGCGCTGTTTACGGCATTGCTTGGCAGCGTGAGCAAGTGCGGAACGCTTTTGAAGGACCGCGAGCGGTTAGAAGATAATATCGAAGTCCTTTACTCCGATATTAATCATTATAAAGTCAACGACAGCCTGAACGCTGCAGGAATAAACAGGCTCTACATGAGCAAAACGGAACTGGAGCGCTATAACTCAGATTTGGCAAAGCAGATTGAAGACTTGAATATTAAGTTGAAGCGGGTGCAGTCGGCTACAATCACGCAGGTAGAAACTCGATATAATATTGAAACACGGTTGATTGACAGCGTTGTATATCATTTTCGCGACTCTACGCAAATGGTAGCCGACACCCTGCAGTGCATAAAGTTCCGAAACGCATACATTGACATTGACGGCTGCATTGCATCCGATACATTTGCGGGCAAAATAACAGACAAGATAGAACTTACGCATATTGTTCACCGTGTGCCGAAGCGGTTTTTGTTTTTCAGGTTCGGCTGCAAGGCAGTGAGGTTAGAAGTGCTGTCGACAAATCCATACGCGGATATTAAACACGTGGAGTATATTGAGGTGAAGTGAAAAAGTTTTTTTATCATTTTTTTCTATTGTGCAAAGAGCATGTACGAAAAATACACGCTCTTTGTTTTATTTTTAAAAATTGCGATAATAGGAAAGACGATATTTTCTTAAAAAAAACAGGATACCATAAGATTTATAGTCCCTAATTAAGTCCCTGTCTTTTATAATTACCTAATTGTTAATATACTTTGTGATCCGGGCGGGATTCGAACCCACGACCCGCAGCTTAGAAGGCTGCTGCTCTATCCAGCTGAGCTACCGGACCTTTTTTCGTTTTGGAACGCAAAGTTATTAAATTTACTTCAACTACAAAATTTTTATGAATGTTTTGTTTAGCCGCAGCCGTCCGATAGCTTGTCGTGCTACATAAAAATCATTATCAATAATTGTGCCGTAAGCACCCGCAGGAACATTGCAAGAGGATAAACCGTTGAATACGCAACAGCAGGAAAATCGTTACCTGCAATATTGCTTGAATATGCAAGAACAGGCGGGTCGGTATAGCTGCCGCCAATAACTCCCATAAGCGAAAAATAATTCATTTTCAATACTGAACGTGCAATTATTATTACTGTCATTGCAGGAATTATCGTGATAAGCGCTCCATAGAGCATCCATTGCAAGCCTGCGCCGGATACGATTGTTTCTACAAAATTTTCACCTGCTCCTATGCCTACGCTCGCCAGAAAAAGAGCAATGCCGATTTCGCGCAACATCAAATTGGCGCTTTGCGAAGTATATGCAACCATTCTGAAATTATGTCCGAATCTGCCGATAAGAATTGCTATAATAAGCGAGCCTCCGGCAAGTCCGAGCTTCACAGGCATCGGAATACCCGGAAACTTTATGGGAACGGAACCCAATAAAATTCCAAGCATTATTCCCGAAAATATGGTAATCATATCAGGCGTATTGAGCTTTTTGGCAGAATTTCCCAAAAATGCCGCAACATTATCTATTGATTGAGAATTGCCGACAACAACAAGCGTATCGCCTATGCGCAAAGCAAGATTGGGATTGGCAAGCAAATTTGTTTCGGCTCTAATGACACGGGTTACATTTACTCCGTAAATACTTCGCAGGCGCAAGCTGTCGAGATGCTTTCCATTTATGTTTGAATGCGTAATTATTATTTTTCGCATTTCAAAGTTGTCGCCCGACAGCGTATTCCAGTCAACAGGTTCTGTTTCTTTTCCAATAAAAGCTGTTATCATGTCAACATCCGAACCGGAAGCAACAAGCAATATTTTGTCGCCCTGCAACAGAACGCTTTCGGATTTCGGAAACTGCAATTTGCCGCCGGTAAAAATTCGTGATATTATGAATTTCTTATCGAATATTTTTGCAATATTCTTAATCGACATGCCGAATATTGCAGGATTATTTACTTCGAGCGTCAACAGCTTGGGCTGCTGGACATCCGAAGATTTGTTGTTTTGCACTGCTTCGCTTTCCCTGTCGAGTTTGATTTTGAAAAAATATCGCATCACAAGCAGCGATATTATTATTCCCGTTACTCCGAGCGGATAGGCAATGGCATAACCTACCGCAATGGGTTCTACCGAGCCTGCCTGTTCGAGCGCCGACTGGGCGGCGCCAAGTCCGGGCGTATTGGTAACCGCGCCTGAAAGAATACCTGTCATTACAGGCATCGATACGTTTCCCGACAGATAAAATATTGCAAGCGCAACAGCAATATTCATTAGCACGATTGCGCATGTTAGCAGGTTCATTTGCAATCCATCTTTTTTGAATGATGAAAAAAAGCCGGGACCTACCTGCAATCCTATGAAATAAACGAATAATATCAAGCCGAAGTCTTTTACAAAGGTCAATATTTCGGAATTTATGCCAAATCCGAAATGTCCTGCCGCAATACCGGCAAAAAGTACAAAAGTAACTCCAAGCGATACGCCAAAAAACTTGATTTTGCCGAGCAAAAATCCAAGCGAAATTACTATCGCAAGAATAAAAACAGAGTGTGCTATGGAATCGTTCCACAATAAATTTTCAAACCAGCTCATACATGCATTTTATGCGGCAAAGTTAAGAAACAATTACATACTGACATATAAATTACGGTTAAAGTTTTGATATGCATTTCATCGGTTCGTTTGTAAAAGGCATGATAAGTCTTATGTCGGGATGTATTCAAATATTATTTTTCCGGCTCGAAATTTATTTTTAAATTTGCGCAATAAAAATATTTAACATGAAAGAGAAAAAAACGATTGCGCTTGTCGCGCATGATAACCGCAAAAAAGATATTATCGAATGGGTTGATTTTAATCACAAAACGCTTATAAAGCACAATCTGGTCTGTACAGGCACTACGGGTCGCTTAATTGAAGAATGTTTGCAAAAGCGCCTTAATGCCGATGAGTTTAACAATTTAAAAATGACAAAACTGAAATCCGGTCCGCTTGGCGGCGACCAGCAGTTAGGCTCGCTGATAGTTGAAGGGAAAATAGATGTTCTTATCTTTCTTTGGGATCCAATGCAGCCGCAGCCGCATGATGTTGATGTAAAAGCGCTGCTGCGCATTTCAAGCCTGTACAATATCCCCACCGCATGTAACCGCTCTACGGCTGATTTTGTAATATCTTCGCCAATTATGGAACATTCGTACCGACCCATTATAAGAGATTATTCGGAATATATCAACAGGCAGGTATAATTAATTTACCGTATCTGTCCGCTCGTTACGCGGCGCCCGGTTCTGTGTGGCGTTGTGATTTTACCGTTTACACATGTACTTTAACAGAGTACAGATGTACTTTAACAGAGTACAGATGTACTTTAACGGAGTACACATGTACTTTAACGGAGTACACATGTACTTTAACGGAGTACACATGTACTTTGACGGAGTACACATGTACTTTAACAGAGTACACATGTACTTTAACTGAGTATAGATATACTTTAATAGAGTACAGATGTATTTTTACTGAATACAGCAAAAAACAGTATTTCATATTGTCCGGTATGTAAATATTTTGTATTTTTGCGCGATGGAATATTCCAAAAAACTTAAATAATTCAATTATGGGACGAAAAGCACAATCTCAGGAAATTATTGATGCCGGTGTAATGGCAAGCGGTATCAAAGCGCATCATGACGTGCTGACGCTGCGCAAAATCGACAATGCTTTTGCCGACGACCTGCTAACCCAAATAGATGTCTGCATCAAGCTGAATGATGAGCAGGAAACGCTGAAAGCCAAGCTCAAAGAAAAAACCGAAGAGTTTGAGGCTGCATTTGCCAACATGCTGAAAAAGGCAGGCGAAGCCCGCAAAATTATCAAGCTCGACATGCCGCAATCGTCGTGGCGCGAATTTGGAATCGGCGACAAGCGCTAAAGCATTCAGGTAATGAAAAAATCGCCTGCGCTGAATTATTGCGGAGGCGATTTTTAGTTTTTTATTTATAATGTGATGATACTGCTAATGAATTTACTTGGTAATTAATATTAAATAATAGGGGGTATCAGATGAAAAATATAATATTGGGACTCTTTTGTATTGTTTATGGTCTATGGCATTTTTATAGAACATTACGTGAGAAAAGCGCTTGGACAACTTGGCGCGATCCATGGAGAAATTCCAGCCTTTCGCCGAAAAAAATCAAGATATTATCGTTTATAATTATGGTTTTCATGGAAAGTGCGGGGCTGTTTTTAATAATATCCTACTTTATCGAATAGCACAGGACAGTCAGAAACATAGAAAACAATAAAAATAATACAAAAGCATGTCAGTAAAAAAGGAAGGATGATGAGAAAATATAGTAAAAAAGGTAAAATAAAACCTGAATATGAGTAATAATTATGAAAAGTAAAGAAAAGATAGAATTAATAGTAAATTCAAATGATGTTGATTCAGCTACTAAAACACTTTTAGATATATGTTTTAATCCCAATGACTGGAAGTGGGTACAAGACATTTGTTTATCTTTGATTACTGCTAATAAAAATGAAGATGTGAGAAGATTGGCAGTTACATGTCTGGGACATTTAGCGAGGATACATTCAACCATTGAAAAAGAAAAAGTAATCCCTTTTCTGAAAAAGATCAAAAAGGGAGATATTAATATAGCAGGAACAATAGATGATGCTTTGGATGATATTAATATGTTTGCAGGTTAGAATTGCTCCGCTACGCAGTGTTAAAAGCAAGGAACTCCAATTCTTGCAAAATTCAGAAACAGAACAGACGAATTGAAAATTTGAAACATGATGTCTTTTCCTGATTTAGGTTGACTGTTTACATAGTTTTAAACCATATAAAAGTTGACTCGGTTAATACTTATTACTGTTTTTAGTTTACTGTTTCTTTTTATATCTGATTTTAGTTGACCTGTTGTGCGTTATCACTGCAAAGGTAAACTTTTTTCAGTGATT